>JBGSQO010000069.1:0-2080 GCA_041738055.1 Filomicrobium sp. | reverse complement strand
CGGTCTTGTACACGATCCCGGCCGCCTTCAGCTCGTCCTCGGACTTGCCGATCCAGGCGACTTCCGGGCTCGTGTACATCACCGAGGGGATGTTGGCGTAGTTGACGTGCGGCTTCTGGCCGGCGATCACCTCGGCCACCGCATGGCCCTCGTCCATCGCCTTGTGGGCGAGCATGGCGCCGGCGATCACGTCGCCGATGGCATAGATGCCGGGGACGTTGGTCTGGTAGTGGGCGTCCACGATGACGCGGCGGCGGTTGTCGATCTGTACGCCGGCCGCCTCCAGCCCCAGGCCTTCGGTGTAGGGCACGCGGCCGATGGCGACGAGCACGACGTCGGCGAACACCTCCTTGGCGGTGCCGCCTGCGGCCGGCTCGATGGTGACGGTGCAGCCGGACGGGTCCTTCCGTAGGCCCGTGACCTTGGAGCCGAGTTCGAAGGAGAAGCCCTGCTTCACCAGGATCTTCTGGAAGGTTTTGGCGACCTCAAGGTCCATGCCGGGCAGGATGCGGTCCAGGTACTCGACGACGTGGACCTCCGCGCCGAGCCGGCGCCAGACCGAGCCCAGCTCCAGGCCGATGACGCCCGCGCCAACGATCAGGAGCTTGGCCGGCACCTTGTCGAGGTCGAGGGCGCCGGCCGAGGAGACGACCTGCGTCTCGTCGATCTCGATGCCGGGCAGGCGCGCGACGTCGGAGCCGGTGGCGATGACGATGGCCTTGGTCTCCAGCGTGACCGGCTCGCCGCTGTCGGGGGTGACGACGACCTGGCCAGGGGCAGCGATGCGGCCAATGCCATGGTGCTCGTCGATCTTGTTCTTTTTCATCAGGAACTTGATGCCGTCGACGTTGCCCTTGATGCCGTCGGCCTTGTAGGCGAGCATTTTCGTCAGATCGAGCTCGGGCTTCACGTTGATGCCCATGGCGGCAAAGCCGTGACCCGCCTCGGCGTACAGCTCGGAGGCGTGCAGCAGGGCCTTGGAGGGAATGCAGCCGACGTTGAGGCAAGTGCCGCCGTGGGTCGCCCGCTTTTCGACAACGGCGACTTTCAGCCCGAGCTGGGCGGCGCGAATGGCACACACATAGCCGCCGGGGCCGGTGCCGATGACGATAAGGTCATATGTGGACATGGTTCTCTTCCCCTCAGCGACCGTGTTCATGGTCCAGTCCGAGCCATCTGCAAAAAAACTTAAAGCGCTGCGCACCGGCGGGATCACCGGCGCGCCAGTTGATCGAGGCGAGCAGCATTGGCAGATGTGCCGATCGCCTCATCGCAGCATGCTGTCGGGTGACATTCGTCTATCAGAGATCGAGAACGAACCGAGCCGGGTCCTCGAGGCACTCCTTGACGCGGACGAGGAAGGTCACGGCTTCCTTGCCGTCGACGACGCGGTGGTCGTAGGAGAGCGCCAAGTACATCATCGGGCGGGCGGCGATGGTGCCATCCTTGAGGACGACCGGGCGCTGCTCGATGCGGTGCATGCCGAGGATACCGGACTGCGGGGCGTTCAGAATCGGCGTCGACATCAGCGAGCCGTAGACGCCGCCATTGGAGATCGTGAACGTGCCGCCCTGCATGTCTTCGATGGTCAGCTGGCCGTTGCGGGCGCGCTTGCCGAACTCGGCGATGCCCGCCTCGATCTGCGAGATGGACAGGCGGTCGGCATCGCGGACGACTGGTACGACGAGGCCCTTCTCGGTGCCGACGGCGACGCCGACGTGGTAATAGTTCTTGTAGACGAGGTCATCGCCGTCGATCTCGGCGTTGACGGCGGGGATTTCCTTCAGCGCCTGGATGCAGGCCTTCACGAAGAAGCCCATGAAGCCGAGCTTCACGCCGTGACGCTTCTCGAACAGGTCCTTGTACTGGTTGCGCATGGCCATGACGGCGCTCATGTCGACGTCGTTGAACGTCGTCAGCATGGCGGCGGTGTTCTGCGCGTCTTTCAGGCGGCGCGCGATGGTCTGGCGCAGGCGCGTCATCTTCACCCGCTCTTCGCGGCTGGCGTCGTCGGGGGCGGCGGGCACGCGCAGCTTCTGCACGGTTGCGGGGACGTTGGCGGGCACGTAGGTCGCCGTCG
>JBGSQO010000672.1:0-1644 GCA_041738055.1 Filomicrobium sp. | reverse complement strand
CAGGCCATTGCGGCGCCCGACGTGCCAAGCCAGGCCCTCGCGGATACTGGCTCGCGGGCCGTCGATCGCTGAGCGTCGCAACCTCGGAGGCCCGCCATGAATCGCATCCCCAACCTCTCCCACTGGGCGGTCACGCATCGGTCGCTGGTGCTGTTCCTGCTGATCGCCGTGCTCGTCAGCGGCCTGTACGCATTCCTCAATCTCGGCCGGCTGGAGGACCCGAGCTTCCGTGTGCCGACCATGACGGCGGTCGTTGTCTGGCCCGGCGCCACCGCCCAAGAGGTGCAGGATCAGGCGCTCAACCCGATCGAGAAGAAGCTGCAGGAGCTGGATCAGTTCGACAATGTGCGGACCTTCAGCCGCCAGGGGTACGGCGCCCTGTCCCTGTGGCTGGACGGCGGCACGCCCAAGGCCGAGCAGGAAGCGGCGTGGTATCAGGCGCGCAAACGGATCGCGGACTTGCGCGGCGAGATGCCCGCGGGCGTGATCGGCCCGCAAATCAACGACGAGTACAGCGATGTCTACAGCCTGATCTGGGTGCTCCAGGGTGATGGCTTCGGCGATGCGGACCTGGACCGCGAGGCCGAGAAGATCAAGAAGCAGCTGCTCGGCGTGCCGATGGTCGCCAAGGTCCAGGTGCTCGGCAAGCAGCCCGAGAAGGTCTTCGTCGAGATCTCCCATCGCAAGCTTGCCGCGCTCGGCATCCCCTTGAGCGCCGTGTTCGACGCCCTGGCGCGGCACAACAACCTGACGCCCGCGGGCAGCGTCGACACGCGCACCGATCGCGTCCTGGTGCGCGTGGACGGTGCCTTCCATACCCTCGACGACATCCGCTCCGTGCCGCTGGAGGCGCAAGGGCGATTGCTGCGGGTCGGCGACATCGCCGAGGTGCGCAGAGGTTACGAGGACCCCGGGCAGTACAGGATCCGCCACAACGGGGCGGATTCGCTCGCCCTCGGCGTCGTCATGACGCACGACGGCAACATCCTGACCCTCGGCCGGGCGCTGAAGGAGCGCATGGCGGCGATCGCGACCACGCTCCCGGTCGGTCTCGAGCTGAAGCTGATCGCCGACCAGCCGCGTGTAGTCGAAGAGTCGGTTTGGGAGTTCGAGCGCGCGTTCATCGAGGCGCTGGTCATCGTGCTGGGGGTGTGCTTCGTCGGCCTCGGATGGCGGGCGGGTGTGGTGGTGGCAACGTCGGTCCCGGTGGTGCTGGCGGCCGTGGCCTGTGTGATGTACCTGGCCGGATGGAACCTCGACCGCATCTCACTGGGCTCGCTGATCATCGCCCTGGGCCTGCTCGTGGACGACGCGATCATCGCCATCGAGACCATGCTCGTGAAGCTGGAAGCGGGCTTCGACCGCCTGCAGGCGGCCAGCTTCGCGTGGACTTCAACCGCCTTTCCCATGTTGACCGGGACGCTGCTGACCGTCGCGGGCTTTATGCCGGTCGGCTTCGCGAAGTCCATATCCGGCGAATACGCGGGGGGCATCTTCTGGGTCGTCGGCGTCGCCCTGATCGCCTCCTGGCTGGTGGCGGTGATCGTAGTCCCCTATCTGGGACTCATGCTGCTGCCGGACTCCTTCATCGCGCGGCGCAGAGCCCGGCACGCGGCGTCGCGGCGAGCGGGCGAAGACGCCATC
>JBGSQO010000618.1:0-13283 GCA_041738055.1 Filomicrobium sp. | reverse complement strand
CAGCAGCTGCTGGCGCTGGCGTCGCTGCCGGTGCAGGCGCAGCGGCTGGCGGAGCGGCCTGCGGCTCGGGCTTCTTCTTACCGAAAAACATCGTGCTGACTCCCATAATACTGGCATTGCCACTCTACGGCCGGACCGCATATCGCACGCATCACCCTAGTGCTCCGGTTCCGACATTTGCTTCCCCTGGAAGCACGCTCGAGAGCAAATGTCGGAACCATAAGGAGCACTAGCAACTCTATGAATCTAGTGCAGCTCATGCATCTAACGTTTGGTTCTCGACCAAGCTGCTAGCGGGTACCAAACGTTAGATGCGCTGCACTAGCGCCCGACACGCCCCGTCCCCGGCCGGTGTCCCCGCTGAAGGAGCGCATCAGGCATCGCCGAGCCGCTCGTCCGCGTCAACCTTGAACACCGTGTGAAACACAAAGGGCGGCACGCCGCCCTCTGCACTCCAGTTTTGCGCCTGCCCGGCCACCCGCCAGCGATCAGAGGATCACGTCGTCGGCGTCGAGCACCAGGATGTTATCGGCATCGAAGCCCGCGAGGTTCGATGCGACCCCGAATTCGACCACCTTGAAGTCGGCCGAGCCGTCGCCAGCGTTGTCGAACCACAGCGAGTTGGTCACGCCGTCGAGGATGAACGTCGCCACGTTCGAGACCGTGCTATAGGAGCCGATCGCCACGTACTCGATGTTGACAGGGCCTGGAACAAGGTTCGAGAACACGCCCGATCCGCCCTGGATCGCCAAGCGATCCATGCTCGCACCGTCGGCGCTGAAGGCGTTCAGCGTGTCGAAGTGGGAGGTCGGAGCACCGGCCGAGAACCCGTCGTTCGCGTAGAAATACGACGTGTCCTGACCCGACGAGACATCGTGCGTATCCTGGCCCGCGCCGCCGAACAGGTGGTCGTTGTCCGCGCCACCGACGAGGGTGTCGTTACCCGCCCCGCCGACCAGCACGTCGCTGCCTCCGAGACCCGAGAGGGTATCGACGTCACCGCCACCCCTCAGCACGTTGACCCCACCGTCGCCGGTGATGTTGTCGGCGTAGCCGGTTCCCGTCACGCTCTCGATGCCGGTCATCGAATGAAGGATGCCCGAGCCGGTCTGCGTGAACGTCGAGCCGACAGTCGCCATTACGCCGATGCCGGACGTGCTGCCCGCGAATGACAGCGTATCGCCGCCGGTGACGGGGCTCGTGCCCGAGTCCAGCTGGGTGAAGGTGACAGCATCCGAGGCACCGCCCGCAACGGTCAGGACTGCCCCCGTCAGATGGTCGACGTTGATCATGTCGTTGCCCGCAAGCGTCTCGACGTCGATGCGCTCGACGTTCGAGTAGGTCACGGTCTCACCACCGACCGCAATGGAAGTGGCACCGATAGTGATCGTCTCGGCGACCGTATCGAGATCGACCGTGATGAGGTCGCCTGCAGCGGTGCCGTTGCCGCCACCATCGACCGTGTCGGAGCCGGCCCCGATCGTCCAGACGATGGTGTCGTCGCCGCCGCCGCTATTGATCGTATCGCCGAACGCTGTGCCGGTGATGGTGTTGGCGCCGTCGTTGCCGGTGATCGTGAGGCCGTTTCCGACCGCCGAGGCGTCGAGGTCGAGCGCCGTGGTGCCCGCACCTGTGAACGTGACCGGATCGAGGATCGTTACAGCTTCGACACCAATCACGTCCGCCGAAAGCGATAAGCTATCGCCAGCGCCCGCACCGACGAAGTACAGCGTGTCGGTGCCAGAGCCGCCCTCGATCGTCTCGCCGGAGGCGAATTCGCTCGCCGCAATGATCACCACGCTGTCATCGCCTTCGCCGGCATTGATGATGTCGGCGCCGCCGCGGCCTGCAATCTCATCATTGCCGCCGAGGCCCGCGAGCGTGTCCACGCCATCGCCGCCGTAGATGACATCGGCGGTCGCCGTTCCGTCGACGTCGTGCGCGGTCGAATTTACAGCTGGCGTAAACCAGACGCCCTGGCCGTCCGTGGTGGTGTCGAGATTGCTGACCGTGTTGTTCTCGATCAGGATGCTCGTGGGCTGCACGCCGACACCTGTGACATCGATGCCGATGTCCACGAACGAGATCGTGTTCCCCGCAATACTGCCGCCGCTGGTGTCGGCGCCGAAGTCCGCCACCAGAATGCCATAGTCGTTGGAGGCCGTGTTCGCCCCTGTCGTTCCAGTGATGATGTTGTTGGTGATGTTGAGGTCGGTATTCCCGGCCGAGTAGATGTGCGTCGAGTAGGCCCCGCCGATGTAGCCGAAGCCCGAGATCGTGTTGCCGTCGATGTCGCCGGTCGACTCGACCACCAGCATACCGTTTTGGGCAATCAGGTTGGTTGCACCGATGCCTGTCACCGTGACGCCGCTGACATCGAGGTCCGCTTTGAAGAACACGAGCGAGTTCTTTTGTGCTCCCGTGACCGAGCCGCCCGTCATGGTGAACTCCATGACAGTATCGTTATCGACTTGCAGACCGACGCCGCGCTGAGCCCCGCTCAGTGGCTCGTCGCGCACGTCGAGAATGTCGACGTCGGTGACGTTGCCCGAGGCGTTTCGGAAGAACACGCCGACGAACTGGGCCTGTCCAGCATCCGCCCCTTCGTCGATGGTCGCGGCTTTGCCGTCGCCATCGACCGTGAGGTTCTCGAGCGTGACGTTCGTCGCGCCCTCCACGGTGATGAGGGCGTGCGTCTCGCGACTGTTGAGCGAGCCGATGCCCGTTGCCCCCGACGACGTGGACGTCTGCACCAGATCAGCCGGCGCCAGGATGGTGACCGTACCGCCCACACCTTTGAGCGTTAGGTCGTCGAGGCCGTTGATGACCACCTGCTCCTGATACGTGCCGGCCGACACGAGGATCGTCGCCCCGTTCGAGGCCGCATCGACCGCCCCCTGGATCGTATCGAACGTGCCGATCAGATCGCCGGAGCCGTTGAACAGTTGCACCGGGTCGGCAAGGTCGAGCGAGACGTCGCCGAACTGCAGCACCTCGATGCCGGTGAGCGTGTCGGTGCCTTCGTCCATGTCGCCGCCCGACTCGGCAACCGAGGTGAACGCCGTCACGAAGCCGTTGCCGTCCGCCGACACGCCGACCGTGTAATCGGCGCGAGCGTCGTCGTAGATGACGGTATCGGTGCCTCCCTTGCCGTCGATATCGTCGTCGCCGGCGGAGCCGACGATCGTGTTGGCCGCGCCATCGCCGTCGATCCGCAAGCCGTCCGTCGTGTAGCCGCCGGCATCGAACGCGCCGTCGTCACCCGTGACAAGCACGTCGGGATCGGCGTTGCCGGTCAGCGTCGGCGGATTGGTCGCGTCGAAAATCACCTCCGCGACGTTCGTCCCCGTCCCCGTGTCGTCGGCCATGACAGCCGCCGTCGTCGAGTTCGAGATCGTGGTCCCGGCGATGGTCACGCTGGCCGGCTGGTCGCCGAAGTCGGTGGTGTTCGTCGCCCGCACGCCGACCGCGTTGCCGTCGAGCGTGCCGCCCGTGACCGTCACCGTCGTGTTCCAGACCTCGACGCCGGTCGCCATGCCGGTCACGTCGTTGTCCTCGACCACGACCGTGGCGCCGCCCTGGAGCGCCCAGATCACGATGCCTGTACCGTTCTGGCCGGCCACCGCACCATCGCTGATGGCGTTGCCCGTGATCGTCATCTCCGATGGAATGGAGAAGTTGTTGTTGACGATGATGCCCGTGCCGGTCGTCTCGATGGTGTTACCCGAGATCGTCCGTGTGCCCGTTGTGCCGGTGTCGGGCTGCCACTGATTGCCGACGTAGATCGCGTTCTCGACACCCTCGAACACGTTGTCCTGGATGTCGGCGTAAGCGTTGCCTAGAGAATGACGCCGTTGCCGTAGGGCATGTTCTGGAACAGGTTGCCCGAGATCACGTTGTCGCTGGAGATCTCCGCACCCGTCCCTTCCGAGCCGAGGTCGATGGCGTAGCCGTAGAGCGTGTCGTTACTGTCGACGCCGCCGATGCCGGTGATGATGTTGTTCTGGACGACGAGCCGGTCGATCGTGGCGTAGTCGAGCAAGCCCGGGCCGTTCCACGACGAGATTGCCTCGAAGGTTTGGCCCAAGGTGCCCTGGATGGTGAAGCCGCTGATCGTGACGTCGTCAGCGGACACCTTGATGATCTGATCAGAGCCGCCGGCCGGATCGGTGATGATCGTCTCATCCGTCCGCATGCCCGTGTTGGGATCGACCGTCGCATTTGCGCCCAGCAGCGTGATGGATTTGCCGATCGTGAGTTCCTCGGCATACGTGCCCGGCGCCACCAGGATCGTGTCGCCGTCGCTTGCCGCGTCGATGGCGGCCTGGATGGTGGCGTAACCGCCCGTCGCCGTCTGGTCGACGAGCAGGATCTTGCCGGCCGCCGAGGTGTCGACGATTTCGATGTCGGTCAGCGTCTCGGTGCCATCGGCTGCCGAGGTGACCACCCACTTGCTCGCACCCGCGTCCCAGGCGACCGTCGCGGCATCCGAGTAGATCGCCGTGTCGGTGTCGGCACCGCCGTCGATGGTATCGACGCCCGCGCCGCTGTGGATCGTGTCAGAGCCCGCGCCGCCCGAAAGCGTGTCGGTGCCCTCGCCGCCGTGGAGCGTATCGGCCCCGCCGCCAGCGTTGATGGTGTCGTCGACGCTCGTGCCCGTCAGCACGTTTGCGCCATCGTTTCCGGTGAGCGTCAGTGCCGAGGCCACTGCCGTAGCGTCGAGGTTCAGCGCCGTTGTGCCCGCGTTCCCGCCGAGCGCATCGGAAATCTCGGCCTCCTCGAAGCCGGAAACGCCGGATGGCAGGACAAGCGTTTGACCGCCGGTGGTCGAGGTGAAGCGGATCGAATCGCCGACCGAGTGCGCGCCGCCATGCACGGTCTCGGTCGCGTCGAGCAGCGAAGGATTGCCGACGATAAACACGTCGTCGCCGCCGCCGAGGTCCACCGCATCTGCCCCGAGCCCAGCCACGACCGTGTCGGCGCCATCGCCGGTGTCGATGGTATCCACCCCAGGAGTCATAGAGACGATGATGTCCGTCCCGGACTCGCCGGTGAGGGTGTTGCCTGAGAACGTGCCGCCTGTCACCGAGGGGCGCAGGAAGATGCCGGCACTGTCGCTTGCGTTCACTGAGTTGTCGATCGAGTTGTCAGAGACCGTTTGCGTCGTCCCGCCGACGCGCAAGCTGTAGGAGAACGCGCCAACGGCGGCGTTCTGCGTTGTGTAGCCCGTGAAGGTGTTGCCGGTGACGGTTGAGGCGTCCGCGTCGATCGTAACCAGTGTGTTGCCGAACGGATTGCCGGTCGTCGTGCTGATGCCGCCAGCGGTGCCGGTCACCTCGTTGTTCGAGAACGTGACGTTCGAGCCCGTGCTGATGACGACGAGTTGGCGCGGATAGTTGTCGACAGTGAACTGATCCGTAAAGCTCGGACCGCCCGCCGGGCCTGTGCCGACAAACGACTGACCGGAGATGATGTTCTGATCAATCACGGAGTTGGTGACTGCCCCCCCGAACGCTCCGACGATGGCTTCGTCGCCGTTGGCCTCGAGTTCGTTGCCGCGTAGGACGATGTTGTTATTGCTGCCGGTAAGATAGACAGCCGCGCGTTCAATGCCGGCCGGACCATTGCCGCCGACGACGTGGAAGCCTTGTCCGACATTGCCGATTGTGACGTTGCTCACTCCCGACGCAATGTTGATGGCGTCGAGGCTCGGATCGAGCGGGGTAATCGTCGTCACGTCGCGACCGCCTACGGCGAGCAGTGTGATCCCCGACGTGGCGATCGTGATGTTCTCGCTATACGTGCCCGGCGCGACCAGGATCGTGTCGCCGGTGCTGGCAGCGGTGATGGCGGCCTGGATGGTGGCGTAGCCGCCCGAGCCGACGACGAGGTAGGTCTTGCCGGGCTCACCGTCGAAGGTGAGCTTCTCGACCTGGCCGGCGAAGTCGTTGCCGTCGGGACCGATCAGGCGCACGCCCGGCGTCGGTGTCGCACCGAACACGAGCAGGCTCTCGAAGGTGACGGCATAGTCAGCGAACGATCCGGAGAACTGCGCCGTGTCGACATCCGAGTCGGCCGCGCCCGTTCGGTCGAAGCCGAGAATGATGTCGTCGCCGCCGTTGCCGCGCAGCGTATCGTCCCCGCCGAAGGCGCGAATGAATTCGGCACCGTCATCGCCGGTGATCGACTGCGCACTGCCGTCGCCCTGCAACGAAACCGGGTCACCGCTCGTCACCACGACGTTGTTGAACTGCATCGTGTTCGAGAAGTCGACGTCGCTCGTGATTCCGTCGATGTTGATCGCCGTGCCGAACGCAACGCTGTCGGCGTTGACCGTGACGTCCGTCATCGTCAGTCCGTCAATCGCGTCATAGTTGAAGATGCCGATCGGCTGGTTGCGGTAGGCACCCTCAATCGTAACGTCCTCGATCGATACCGTCCCGATGTCACCGCTATCAGCCCGGAACTGGATTGCTGTACGCGGCCCGTTGGTACCGTCGAAGTCACCTGTCAGCGTCAGCCCCTGCAGCGTCGCGTCGCCGCCGTATTGGAAGAAGCTGATGTCGGCATCGCCGCCGGATGTGCCGTCGCCGTTGTTGGTGAAGGTACTATTTGTGATGACGACGTTTTCGACAGGCGACAGCGTCACCCCATCGATACCTTGCACGGCGATGCCGTTGGTCGTCGTGCCAGAGATGCTGGCGTTGGTCACCGACAAGCTGGCAAGAGCGACGACGCCCGAGCCGGCGAATATGCCAAACGAGCCGCCGCCGATGTCGACGTTATCGAAACTGACGGCGTTCACGCCGCTCGAGAAGTCGCCCGTCAGATTGAACGCGATACCCGAGGCAGGAGTGACCACAGCCGCGTTTCCGCCGATATCGATACCGACGAAGGAAAGACCCTTGCCGTTGACGGTGACGTTCTCGTTATACGCTGTTGCCTTGCCGAGAATCTGGACGGTGCTCCCATCGGCAGCGGAATCGACCGCAACCTGGATCGTGTCGAACGTGTTGACCAGATTGCCGTCGGCGTTGAGCAACATGACAGGGTTCGTCACGTCGTAGATCGTGCCTGGAGCCGCCGAGAACGCGAGGTTCTCGACGTCCTGCGCGGTGGCGCCACCGATTTTGATAACGACGCCGTCTTGCGCACCGCCCGTCTCGCCGGTCAGCGTAATGAGGCCCGTGACGGCATCCACCGTCACGACGAAGTCGTTGACGTCGCCGGTGACGACAACGGTGTCGTCCGTGCCGCCGCCGCCAGAGATCGTGTCGGAGCCGCCGCCCGTCGTGATGACGTTGTTGGCGACGTCGCCGGTGATCACGTCGGCGAGAGCCGAGCCGATGACGTTCTCGACGTTGACGACGCTGTCGGTCTCCGATGCATCACCCGTGTGGGCTGCGCTGACCGCTATGCTGCCGTTGAGCGTGAGCGTGATGCCTTCGAGCGAATTGCTGAAGTCGATGGTGTCGATGTCATCGCCGCCGTCGAACGCGTCACTGCCGGAGCCTGCGACGAAGGTGTCGGCGCCCTCGCCGCCGTTGAAGACGATGCGATGATCGGACGTGAGCGCATCCGCATCGACCGTGTCGGCACCCGTTCCGCCGGTGACCGTGATGGTCGAAATGGACAGCGACGTCCCACCCAGCGGACCCGTAACCGCGACAGTATCCCCGCCCGTGCCGAGCGTGATGACGATGTCCTCGATCTCGTCGATACGAAGCGAAGAGGTTCCATCCGCTATTGAAATGTCGGTGCCACCCGTGCCCGTCGTCGGAACGATCTCGCTACCGCCGATGATGGTTCCGATCGTGAAGGTGACTGCGCCGCCGGTGTTGGTGACATTGAGCACGTCGCTCGAAGTCTCCGAGCCGCCGTCGATCACGTCACTGCCTTGACCCACCGACCAGTTGAACGTGTCGTCGGCCGCGCCGCCGATGAAGGTATCCGCGCCTTCCGAGGAGTTGAACACATCCTCTGCCGACGTGCCGAGAATGCTGAACGAATCGCCGTCGGCCGCAGTGTCAGGCGTGAAGATCAGACCCTGCTGGACATTCGTGACCGTGTTCTCGTCGACGCCGGCACCCAACGTGATCGGCGGGTCGATGTCGCTGCCGCCACCGCCGACGTTGATCGCGACATCGAGGTTGCTCAATGCATTGGCGTTGAGCGCGACGTTCGCCGTCGCGTCGCCTAGGTCGATGCCGTATTGCCAGTCATCCGCTGCTGGACCGTTTCCTGTCAGCGTATTGTCCGAGACGGCGACACCGCTGGAGGTTTCGACATAGAGGCCGGTCCAGGCGCCGGCCGGCTTCTCCTCCAGCCCGACAAACCCGCTCACCCCCGTTGCGGCGGTGATGATGTTGTCGGACAGGTCGACGGTCGTCGCATCGTGAAGATAGATGCCGGTGGACCCGAATGCGTTCGGCACGCCACTGCTGTTGGTGTAGCCGAGATTTGAGACCGTATTGCCCGTCACCGTGCCACTGACGCCATAGCCGAGTTGCATGCCATTTTGGCCCTGCACAGGCTGCAGGCCGCTACCGGTGACGGTATTGTCGGCCACCGTCATGGTTGCGCCGAACACCAGAATACCGGTCTTCTGGAAATCCGTCACGGTCGAGTTGGTGATCGTGGCCGTCGTCATGCCGACGCCCGCGCCATCGAAGTAGATGCCGTATCCGGTCTGGAGACCATTGACGAAGCCGGCATCGAGGGGATGACGGATCCCCATCACCGTCACGTCATCGACCGTGCCACTGAGGCCACCGAGGAACGAGATGCCGATGAAATCTACACCACTCGTGCCCGGGCCATCGTCGATCGTATCGCCGTGGCCAAGGCCGTCGACGGTCAGGCCAGTGATGGTGACATCGTCGGCACCGTCCTTGACGGTGATGATCGAGTTGATGTCGTAATCGAACGAATCGACGCCGGTTGCAACGACATCCATGGGAGCAGCAATGTTGGCCGCCGCCGTGCCACCTGCCGTGAGCGGCGCCGCCTGAATCTCCAGACCTGCCCGGATCGCACCCTCCACGACGACTTGCTCGGTGTAGGTGCCCGGGGCGATGAGCACGACTTGGTTGGCACCATCTACGGCAACGACCGCATCCTGCACGCTGTCGAAGCCGCCATTCGCCGTCTGATCGACGAGCAGATAGGTCTGGCCTGCGATGATCGCCTTCTCGATGCCGGTCAGTGGCGAGATATCGCCACCGTCGTCGACCTGCCATTGCATGGTCGTCGCATTGAAGGTGATCACACCGGCCGGCAATACGGCTGTGTCGATGACGCTATTCACTTCGTCAGCGCCGACGGAATTGCCGATCAGCATATCCGCTCCGCCGCCACCCGTCAGCGTGTCAGCCCCGCCGCCGCCGATGAGGATGTTGGTGTCCGCATCGCCTGTCAGCGCGTCGCCCAAGGCCGTACCGGTGACATTCTCGAAGCCAGTGAAGGTGCCTCCGGTCAAGTGCGCCGGGCCAGATGTGAGCTGATCCGCCTGGGTCATGTCGAACGTGATGCCCGCGCCGGAGACGGCCGAGAAGTCGGCCGTGTCGCCCGTGCCCGCTCCCGCAGCGACCGCGCCCATCCCACCCGAATTGCCGAGTTCGACGGTATCGTCGCCCGCGCCGGTTGCGATGGTGATTGCGACGCCGCCAGCATTGGCGATGCCGCTGAGGTCGATCGTGTCGGCGCCAGTGCCGAGCGTCGCGCCCGTGACCGTATTGACGTTGCTGATGTCGATCGTAACGAGGCCCGATGCATCGAGATCACCGACCGCAATGGTGTCGCCGCCACCGCCGAGGAACAGGTCGAGGTTCTCGATGCTGCCGACGTCAAGGGTGTCGGTGCCGATGACGATCGCGAAGCCGCCCGCATTCTTGGCGACGTTCACCGACCGAGCGGTCGCGTCGAGCGTGCCGACCAGCAGCGAGTCGCCGGCTAGGTGGCCGTCACCCTCGATGGTGTCGCTGCCGTCCGTGCCGACGATGTAAGCGATGGTGTCGTCGCCCGCGCCCGCATTGATGATGTCGTTGCCGGCGCCGCCGAGGATGAAGTCGTTACCCGCTCCAGCGTCGATCGTATCGGCGCCCGAGCCGCCGAAGATCCGGTCGTCACCCACCGTGCCGGTGATCGTGTCCGGCGTGCCGTTGGCGTTGATGGTCGCCGCCACGGTCGAGCCAGTGTTGGTGATCGTGATGCCGGTCGCCGCGTCGATCGTGCCCCCGACGAGATCAATGTAGAGCGGCGCGAAGTCGAGCCCGCCATAGACGCCGCCGCTCAGCGTGACGCCGGAGGCCGTCAGGGCCTCGGTCGTGTAGTCCTGAATCGACAGCAATGCCCGCTGATAGTCGCCCGTCACCGAGACACCGGACAGCGTGACGGTCCCCATAGCCGCAAGCGGCGTATCACCGGCAAGGTTGATGCCGTACGTCGCCGGCGTACCCAGTCCAGTCGTCGGCCCGGTGACGGTGACGTTGGTCATCGTCACGTGGCCGTTGTGGCTGCCGAGGTTGATGCCGATCGCCGAGCCCACCTGCGCGAAGGCCTCGACGTTCACCTCTGTCAGGATGATCGCACCGATTGCGGCCATCGTGCTCTCGAGGTTGACGCCACGCCGCGTCGTGTTCTCGATGTCGGCATTCTGGTAGGTGACGCTATCGTACGTCCCGTCGATGAGGAGACCGCTGTCGACCAAGTTGCCGCCGTCGATATCGATGTTGTCGATATCCACGACCTCGCCAGCCGCGCCACCCGAGACGGATATCGACGCGACCGTCACCGGACCGGTGCCATCGATGCCGCGCAGGGTGATGCCGAAGGTGATCGAGACGGCCTCACCCCCGCCCGGCGCCATGTACGTGTCGCCGTTGACCAGAACCGTGTAGCCGGCGTTGGCGCCGTTGGTCGCATCGTCGATCGCATCCTGGATGGTGTCGAACGTGCCGACGAGTTGGTCGGCCGCATCGAACACCTGCACGGCCTTGCGCAGGTCGAGCACCGTCTCATCTGAGTTGAAGCTCAGGATCTCGAAGCCCGAGAGATCGTCCGAGCCTTCGTCACCGTTGGCCGCGTTCGTGTCGACCACGTCGTCCGTGCCTGCCCCTGCGAAGCTCGTGACGAAGCCAGTCACTGGGTCAGTGACGGCATTGATCTCGAAGCCCGACCGCGCACCGGCATACACCGCCGTGTCGACATCGGCGCCGCCGGTGAGGATGTCGTCGCCCACGCCGCCTTGGATCTCGTCGTCGCCCGCAAGTCCGTCGATGGTGTCGGCGCGCGAGGTGCCGGTGAACAGTGCGTCAAAGCCGCCCGTGTCCGTAACGTTGGCGATGACCGGGATCGTCGCTATGGCGGAGGTGCTGTCGGCTCCCGCCGCGTCCGTTACCGTGACGGTGATCTCGCGATCCTCGGTATCGAGCGCGAACGTCGTCTCGTTGTTGACGTAGCGGGCAAAGCCCAGGAGCGCCTCGGCCTGCGCCGCGGTGAAATTCTCAGACGGGGTATCGGCCGTGATGGTCAGCCCGCCCGCGCCGTCGGAAGCGACCGTCAAGCCCAGCGAGTTGGCGAGCGTGACGCCGTCCGGAGTGAGGCCGATGAAGCCCTTCGATCCACCGGCCGCATTCGTATCGGTCGTCACATCGGCGAGGGCGATGGTGATCTGGCTCACCGTGTCGCCCGCATCCGGGTCCTCGACGTCGGCGAGATTGGCGATCTTCACGCCGACACCCGCACCGACGGCGGTCGCTTCCACCGCAGTCTCGGACTCCGCCGCCCCGGCATCGCCGGCCGCGTAGTCGTTGCCGACAGTGGCCGCGTCGAGGTCGAGTTCAGGAGCATCGTTGATGCCGGTCACGAGCAGATAGACGGTCTGGGTGGTCGTCGCGTTGGGCTGCCCGGAGCCGTCGTCCACCGTATAGGTGAAGCTGTCCACGCCAACTTGGCTCGAGCCGAGCGACGTGAAGAAGGCACCGCTTCCGGGCGCATAGGTGACGACACCGGCCGCGACCGTAACAGTGCCGCCCTGCGCGGTCTGGAAGCCCGCCGTTCCGCCATCGGCATCCGACAGCGTCGTGACCGACAGGGTGGTGCCCAGATCCGCGTCCGTGTCATTGGCCAGCACAGCGATCGTGCGGTCCTCGCCCGGCACGGCCAGATCGATGGACTTGACGTCGATCGCTGCCACTGGCTGGTCGTTCTGCCCCGTCACGGTGATCGTGAGCTGCGCCGTTGCCGTGAGCCCGCCGACATCGGTGACCGTGTAGGTGAAGACCTCGTCGGCGGTATCGGCAGCAGCGAGACCCTCGGCGCGCGCATCGAGGGTGTAGGTCCACGAGCCGTCGGCCGCCATCACGAGTGAGCCATAGCCGCCTGCAACGGCGTTGGTCCCGTTCGCGCTCACACCATTGACGCTGGCGACCGTGTGGGTCGTTCCCGGCACGACGGTCACGTCGACGTCGGTGTCGTTGGCGAGCACGTTGGTGCCCGACAGCGGCCCGTCACCCTCCGTGATCGCCCCCGTATCGGCCACGCCGACCGGCGCGTCGTTGATCGCGTTGACCGTGATCGTGATCTCGCCGGTGTCCGTGTCGGTGCCGTCCGACACCGTGTAAGTGAGCACCGCCGTACCGGACTGGTTGGCGCCCGGTGTGAACGTCACCGTGCCGTCGCCGTTGACCACGACGCTGCCCGTCACCGTACCGCCCGTCACCGTCGGCGTGCCGACGAGCACCAGCGCACCGCCGTCGATGTCGCTGTCGTTGGCCAGTGGGTTGAACGTGACCGCCGTGTCCTCGGCCGTCGTGACGGCATCGGCGGCCGTCGTCGGCGCGTCGTTGACGTTGGTGACGTCGAACGCGAACGTCCGCGTCAGCGTCCCGCCGTTGCCGTCGTCGGCCGTGATCGACACCGTGTAGGAGCCCACGTCGGCGTCGGTCGGCGTGCCCGAGATCGTCTGCGTGCCATCGAAGGTGACGCCCGCCGGCAGGCCCGACACCGCATACGTCAGCGTGTCGCCCGTATCCACGTCCGAGAACAGGCTCGCCACGTCGAACGAATACAGCACGTCCTCCGTCGCCGGCGTGGTCAGCGATACGCCCGTCGCCACCGGCGCATCGTTGGTGCCCGTGACGGTGACGGTGAGCGTGCGCGCCAGCAACCCGCTGTTGCCGTCATCCACCGAGTAGGTGAACACCACGTCCTCGGTGGCGCCGTCGGCCAGGTCCTCGAAGCCCGTCATGTCCAGCGTCAGCGCGCCGTCCGTCTGGGAGAAG
>JBGSQO010000470.1:0-2008 GCA_041738055.1 Filomicrobium sp. | reverse complement strand
GCCACGCAGGCCGTTGACGGCGTCGCGGTGGCGAAAGGGGCCGCCCTGCTGGCGATCAGCGACAATGTCGTCGGCAAGGTGCTGCGCCTCGAGCCTTCGGACGGCGGCTGGACCACAACGCCGATCACCCTGCCGGGCTCCGGCCAGGTCGGGATTGCCTTCGCGGACCAGGACGAGTCGGCGGTGTTCCTCAACTACGAGGACTTCCTGACGCCGGATTCGCTGCTGAGCTATGACATCACGACCGGTGACGCGGCGACCCTCAAGAGCCTGCCGGCGAAGTTCGATACCGAAGGCCTGAAGGTCGAGCAGCACTTGGCGACCTCGAAGGACGGCACCCAGGTACCCTATTTCATCGTTCACCGCGAAGACATGAAGCTCGACGCGGCGACGCCGACCCTGCTCTACGGATATGGCGGGTTCCAGGTGTCGATGACGCCGGGCTACAGCCCGGTCACCGGCCGGCTCTGGCTGGAGCAGGGCGGGGCCTATGTGCTGGCCAATATCCGGGGCGGCGGGGAGTTCGGGCCGAACTGGCACCAGGCGGGGCTCAAGCTGAACCGCCAGCGCATCTATGATGACTTCATTGCGGTCGGCGAAGACCTCGTGGCGCGCAAGATCACCAGCCCCGAACATCTCGGCATCATGGGCGGCTCGAATGGCGGCCTCCTGATGGGCGTGATGCTGAACCAGCGGCCGGACCTCTGGAACGCGGTTGTCGTTCAGGTGCCGCTGCTCGACATGCTGCGCTACCACCTGTTGCTGGCGGGTGCGTCCTGGGTCGGCGAATACGGCTCGCCCGACATTGCCGAGGAGCGCGCCTTCCTCGAGACAATCTCGCCCTACCAGAACTTCGATGCGTCGAAGCCGTACCCCGTGCCGTTCTTCGTCACCTCCACGAAGGATGACCGGGTGCACCCGGGCCATGCCCGCAAGATGGCAAAACGCTTCGAGGAAGCGGGCCTGCCGTTCCTCTATTTCGAGAATACCGATGGCGGCCATGCGGCCGCCGCCGACCAGACGGCAAGGGCAAAGCGCTCGGCGCTGGAGTACACCTATCTGGCGCGGCAGCTGTTTCCGGAGGCGGAGGAATAGGGTCGGGGCACTATCAGAGCGGCGGCTTTTGGCCCAAAACCGCCGGTCGCCTCGGGTTGTCTTCGCCGGCGCGCGAGAGGAAGATGTTGGGCGCCGTATTCATGGAGCGCTACGAGGCCTTATTCCAAGCATCGCGCAAAAAGGCTTGCTGAGCTGAATCCCGGTAATAGTCGAAAGCCGCATTGTCGAAATTGTACGACAGGCGCTTTCGAGCCGCTCGCGCGTCCTCGATCCGTCCGAGATGAATATAGGCCGCCACGAGACCCAGATTGGCTGTCGCGTTTCCTGGTAGAAGCTGTTGAGCTTCGAGCAGCGGTGCCAACGCGGTTTCGTAGTGCCCGGAAAGCACTTGTCCCATGCCCAGTCCCGCAAGAACGGCCCAACGATCAGGAGACCAGGGTTCCAGGCGCAGTGAATTTTCAAAGTGAGCTATCGCTGTATCAGTGTTGCCACGACACAGCTTCGTCTGTCCGCTGAAGTGCCAAAGATAAAACCAGCCCGGATTGTGCACCAGCGCCTGATCGATCATGGCATCCACTGTAGAGATGTCGGCGCCCGAGTTGGTACCGCCAACAGAGGCCCAGCCGAGAACTTGCGGATCATCGCCGCCTCGCTGCAATGCGCGTCTCATATAGTCCTGTGACAGCTGTGCATATTCGGCGCTATTGCTTGTCCCGGAAAACGAGACCTTTAGCCCATAGGCTAGGCTGGCAAGCGCCAGCACATGGGGATCGTCCGGGACGCTCTTTAGGGCCCGCTCAAGCAATTCAGCTTGTGTTTCGGCGTGCAATGTTGACCCCTTAAACGGGGTTATCGGCGTCCAACTTTGACCCCCCATTCAGAGTGTCTGACCATCCGCGTTTTGCGAGCGGATGGAGCGGGAGTTGAAGAGCGTGGATACGATTGCTCGGGT
>JBGSQO010000615.1:0-1747 GCA_041738055.1 Filomicrobium sp. | reverse complement strand
AGCAGCGCGATGGCGATGGCATCCGGCAGCACAGCGCGCATCTTGGCCAGATCGAAGGCGGGCAATTCGGGGGCCGGCAACGTGCGCGGGACGGCGCCGAAGCGCGAGCCGATGGTGGCCACGTCGAGGTGGAGGAGTGCGGCAACCAGCGCACTGACCACGACCGCGATGAGCAGGCCCGGCCACTTCGGCCGCAGCCGCTTCAGACCCAGGATGATCGCCAGCGCCAATAGCGACAGACCGACGGTCACCGGCTTGACGGTATGAATGGCCCCCGCGATGGCCTCGATCTTCGGCAGCAGGGCGGCCGGTTCCTTGACCAGATCGAGCCCCAACAGCTCCTTGACCTGGCTCGAAAAAATGATGACGGCAATGCCCGCCGTGAAGCCGACCATCACCGGAAACGGGATGTATTTGATGGTGGTGCCGAGTTGCAGATAGCCGACCGCGATCATCATCGCACCCGCCATCATGGTGGCGAGCACCAGACCGTCATAGCCGTGCCGCTCGACGATGGTGGCGACCAGCACGATAAACGCGCCCGCCGGCCCGCCGATCTGGAACCGGCTGCCGCCGAGCGCCGAGTTGAGGAAACCGCCGATGATGGCGGTGAACAGCCCCTTGTCGGGCGACAGCCCGGAACCGATCGCGATCGCCATCGACAGTGGCAGGGCGACAATGGCGACGGTCAGACCCGCGAGCGCGTCGGCCCGGAAGTTCTGCGCGGTATAGCCCTCGCGCAGAACCGTGACGAGCTTGGGCGTAAACAGCTCCGCAAACGTAGGACGCGACGACCGCATGACGAACCTCCAGACGAGCGGGATGGCGGCACGTCTGAGCGTGGCGGCTCGACCGGCGTGTCGTTTGATAAGTACGGATGATGACCCGAGGGGCTACGGATAGGCAACTGCGACAAAAGAAAAACCCCGCCTCTCGGTGTCGAGAGGCGGGGTTGTTTGTCGTGACGCGCCTTCCGAGAGTCTTTTATTGCGCGCGGCGACACTCGTTCCGAGCGCTGGCCGCCGCCTGCAGCCTGTTTTGATTGCGCCTTCCGACACTCCTTCGGAGAGCCGGCCGGAAGGCGCGTGGGACCTGTTTAGCCGCCGTAGCTGTTGTCGGCGCGCTTCTTCCAGTCCTCGCCGGCCACGCGCGGGTCGTTGGCGATCTTCTCGGTCGGCTGCGCGCGCCAGATGCTGATCATCTTCTCCGCCGCCGCCAGATCCTCGACCGTCAGCTCGGCCTTGAGGGCGTCCCGCCGCTTGATCGATTCGGCATCGCCCGAGCGGGCCGCCAGCGAGTAGTACTTATAGGCGAACTTCTGATCCTTCGGCAGGCCCAGGCCATTCTCGTACAAAACGCCGAGGTTGAACTGGCTGTCGGACAGGCCGCGGTCGGCGGCTGCCGTGAACCAGTGGGCTGCTGTCGGATAGTCGGGCTGGCCCGTGGCGCTGCCGGCGCTGAGGACGGCGAGGTTGTGCATGGCCTTGACGTTGCCGGCCTCTGCGGCCTGCTGATACCACCGCTGCGCGAGCGCATTGTCCTTCTTCACGCCGAGGCCGCGCTCATAGAATGTGCCGAGGCGGTACTGCGACTGGGCAAAGCCCTGCGCGGCCGAGCGCTGATACCATTCGACCGCCGACTTGAAGCTCTGGTCGGTCCCCTTGCCCTCGGCCAGCCGCGCGCCGACCTCGAACTGAGCCGACGCATCGCCCTTGGCGGCTGCGAGACGCAGCGACAGCGGACCGAC
>JBGSQO010000604.1:0-4754 GCA_041738055.1 Filomicrobium sp. | reverse complement strand
CCGCATGCACATGGCGCTCGGCACGTCGCTGGCCGTCATCATCCCGACCTCGACGCGGTCCTTCCTCGCCCATCGCGCCAAGGGGGCGGTGGACATGGCCCTGTTGCGGCGCATTGGACCGCCGCTGGTCGCGGGCGTCCTCATCGGCATCCTGTTTGCCCAATCCTCGGGAAGTGCGGCGCTGCGCTGGGTCTGGGTCGTCGTCGGCACGGTCATGGCGGTCAAGATGCTGCTCGGCCGCGACGACTGGCGGCTGGGCCAGGATCTCCCCAAGAGCTACGGTCTTGAGCTGTTCTGCCTGATCGTCGGCATCGTGTCGGTCCTCATGAGCATCGGCGGGGCGGTGTTCATCGTCACGCTGCTAACCCTTTACAACCGCCCGCTGATCCAGGCGGTGGCGACGTCGTCCGGCCTCGGACCGCTGGTCGCCATTCCTGGGGTCATCGGCTTTGCGCTGGCGGGAGCCGGCCATCCGCTGCTGCCGCCGCTGTCGGTCGGCTACGTGAGCCTGCTGGGGGCTGCCCTCATCATCCCGACCAGCGTGCTGATGGCTCCCGTCGGCGTGCGCTGTGCCCATGGTATCCCTAAACGCGCGCTCGAGATTGCGTTCGCCATTTTCCTGGCCACCGTCGCGCTGCGCTTCCTGGTGAGCCTCGTGGGCTGAGCAAAGCTGCTTCCCGACGGCCGGGTCCTTGCGGTAGTCTGTCGCAATACCGAGCAGGGAGACGCCGATGCGCCGTGGTCATTACCTCCGACTTCATGGTGTTGCCGCCGTCCTGGGACTTGTCGTTGCCACGACGGCTCCGCTCACCGCCGAGCCCATACCGCTGCCACCAGCGGCCGGCCCGGAAATGCCTGCTGCCGAACCCGTCAAGGGCGAGGACGGCCTCTACCATCAGCCCTGGTTCGTCTCGTCCTTCCTGGACCTGCGCGAGGACTTCGCGGAAGCCCGCAAGGCCGGCAAGCGTGTGGCGGTCATCTTCGAGCAGCGCGGCTGCGTCTACTGCGTGAAGATGCACACCGAGGTGCTCGCCAAGCGCTACATCAATGACTACGTCCGCGAGAATTTCGCCGTCGTGCAACTCGATATGTGGGGCTCGCGCGAGGTGACGGATTTCGACGGCAAGGCGATGCCGGAAAAGGATCTGGCCGAGCGCTGGGGCGTGATGTTCACGCCCACGGTCGTGTTCCTGAAGGAGGATCTCAACGGCCTCGAAGGCCAGTGGGGCCAGCCGCTCGAGGTCACGAGGATGAGCCTCGGGATCGGGGCCGGGACCTTCTACGACCTGTTCGTCTGGATCCGCCACAAGGTCTACGAGAAGGACCGCAACTTCCAGCGCTTCCATCTCGGCCGCTATGCCGAGCGGGAGGCGACGCGGTAGGGGGGAGATGGCCGGGGCGGCAGGGAATTCGGGCGCGGTTTGCGGTGCAGCACGAAAACCTCTGGATGACTTTGCCGCTCGCCTTGAAGCGGCCCGGGCCTGGGTCTAGCGTCATCACATGCGCCAGAGAGAGGGTCTCGCGCTGGCCGGGCGGCCCCTCGGGGCTCCCGGCCGCCAGTCATCAGAGCCTTGTCAGATAAGTGTTGCGTTCTCGCGTGGCGCCCGGTCGTGAACCGGCGCGTCGTCGGCGTCGGCAAGCTCGTGAAATCGCGACAGTGGGGGTTTTGTCATGACGACGCTTCAGGCGACCGCGCAGGAGCAACTGCGCCAGTACATCGAGCAGATCGAGCGGCTCGAGGAAGAGAAGAAGGCGATCGCCGGCGACATCAAGGACAAGTTCCTGGAGGCCAAGGCCAACGGCTTCGACGTCAAGGCGATGCGCAAGATCCTCCAACTCCGCAAGAAGTCCAAGACCGAGCGGCAGGAGGAAGAGGGCATCCTCGAGGTCTATATGCACGCCCTCGGCATGCTGGTCGATGGCCCCAGCGACGAGGCCGTCACCGCCTTCATGGAAGCCGCCGAGTAGCGCGCTGGGATCGGCGTCCGGCTCCCGTCCCTTGATCTCTCGTGAACCAATCCGGGGCAGCGCTCGCCTGTCCCGAGGTTGGTGGCACGCGGCGTGCGACGGGCGCCTCGCCTGCCGGGGCAACGAGAGACGCCGGGCGCAGCAGGCATCGACCGGTCCAGCGCGTGCTGCGATCAGCGATCCATTCCGAGACGCCCGGTGCTCCGAAACGGTACACCGATGCCACTTCATTCGATCGAGGCGACGACCGGCGACGCGTGGGCGTACAGCCATGAGGCACGTCCTCTCGAACCGCGTAGCAACTGGGACGTTCCCGCCGAGGACCTGCAGACGGCGATGACTCGCCGCCTGCTCGCCTGCGCCTGGGGCCTGCAGCCTAAGCGGATCGCCGCTCTCCCGCACTTCGCGGCCATGATGGCGCAGCATGCCGTCACTCCGCCGTCCGCACGCAGGTTGCCCGATCCCGACCGCGTCGCCCCCGGCAAGGAGGGCCTGTGCGGCATCCTCGCCGATACGAGCGTATCGACCCTGCTCGCCGGCATGCGCATCGGGCTCTATCCCATGGGCCACGTCTCGCCGATGAAATGGTGGTCGCCCGACGAGCGCTGCATCGTGGCCCCGAACGAGCTTCGGATCGAGAAAAACCTCGCCCGCCGCATCCGCAACGGCGGCTATCGCATCACCTTCGACAGCGATCCGCTCGGCGTGCTCGAAGGCTGCGCGGGCGCGCGCGACGGGCGATGGGCGCTGACCTGGATCACGCCGGAGATGATGCGGGCGGCACTCGCCCTTTACGACAACGGCCACATGCACTCCGTCGAAATCTGGAACGCCGACGGCGGACTGGTCGGCGGGTTGTATGGCTACGCGGTCGGCCCGGTGTTCTCCATCGAGAGCCAGTTCCACATCGAGCGCGATACCTCCAAGATCGCCACCGTCGCGCTGATGGGCCATCTGGCGCACTGGGGCTTTGCGGCAGCCGATGGCAAAGCCATGACCGGCCATCTCAAGGGCTTCGGTTTCCGCCTGATCCCACGAGCAGAGTTCCGGGCCCTCCTCGACGGCCCGACGCGTGGCCCGGCTGGGCGCTGGCGGTTTGACGAGAGCCTCGACATCGGCAGCTGGACACCTGCGAAGGGTCCGCCGGCGGTGAGGCCGGTCCGGGTGGCTGCGTGACTCTTTCGGTTTGCGCCTTCCGACACTCGTTCCGAGCGCCGGCCGGAAGGCGCGGGATTTTTCCTTAGCGCCTTCCGACACTCGTTCCGAGCGCCGGCCGGAAGGCGCGCTCGACCCGCGCGGGGGATCACCCCGTTTGCTCCCTTCTGGGCGACGGGCGTGCCATGAACTCCCGGTGATGGTTCCAAGGGCTTTGCCCTTGGTGGGGGTCGAGGGGGCAACGCCCCCCGTCTTCACTCTATCCTCGCGCGCACGTGATCTCGCCACGCATAGACACCACCTGATATAAGTTCTATTCGTAATTAGACGCTGGCGATATCAGGTGGTCTTATGATCAATATAACGCTGAAGCAGCTCCGGTACTTCGATGCCCTCTCCCGCGAGCTGCATTTCGGCCGCGCCGCCGAGACCTGCTCGGTGACCCAGCCGGCCCTCTCCATGCAGATCCAGGAGTTGGAACTCAACCTCGGCGTCACGCTGATCGAGCGCACGCGGACGGGGGTCCAACTCACGCCGCAGGGCATCGAGATCGCGCGGCGTGCAGCTCGCATCCTGGGCGATAGTCGCGACCTCATCGAGTTCGCCCGTCACGGCGAGGCCGTGCTGTCCGGCGGCTTGCGGCTCGGCGTCATTCCCTCGGTCGCCCCCTACATGCTGCCGGCGCTGTTACCGCTGTTGCGCGCGTCGTTCCCGGACCTGGAATTGTCCGTGCGCGAAACGCAGACGGCGACGCTGCTGCACGAACTCTCCGATGCCAAGCTCGACGTCGTGTTGCTCGCCATGCCGGTGAAGCAGTCCGACATCGAGACCGCGAGCCTGTTCGAGGACCGCTTCGTGCTGGCCATGCCGAGATCGCTGGAGGTCAGCGGGCTGGTGCGAGCGACCCCCGACTTCGTCGAGCAGGAGCGGCTGTTGCTGCTGGAGGAGGGGCACTGCCTGCGCGATCAGGCGCTGGCCTACTGCGAATTGCGCCAGTCGCGGTCGATCAACACGTTCGGTGCGTCGAGCCTGTCGACCATCGTGGAACTGGTGTCGAGCGGCTTTGGCATCACGCTGTTGCCGGAGATCTCGCTGCCCATCGAGACGCGTGGCCGCGATCTGCAGCTGATGCGCTTCATCGATCCCGAGCCGGCGCGCACGATCGGTTTGGCGTGGCGGACGACCTCGCCGCGCAAGGACGATTTCGCGGAGTTGGCCCGCATCGTGCGCGAGGCCGGGACTGGGCTGCTGGCCGCCTCGGCGAAAATTGCCCCGACGCCTGCCAAGGGCGGCAAGGCGCGGGCCTGATACCAACCGAAAGAAGTCCTGACGTATCGCTCTCGGCAGGCCGCGCCTTCCGGCCGGCTCTCGGAACGAGTGTCGGAAGGCGCCAACAAAGACAATACCGTCCGGCCGATCGGGTCCCAGCTGAGTCAGTGGTTAATCCGGACGGTATGAGCCTGAGGTTCACCGCATCGAGGTCGTCACGCGGCGGCTTTCCAGGCCGGCGGGACTGGACAGGCGGGCGGAGGCGGGCTCGACATGCACGGCCGGGCCGCTGAACTGCTGCGCCCAGATCAGCGCGGCCATACGCCCGGTCGGCTTGAAGCTCATCGGCAGCGCGACCGGCT
>JBGSQO010000601.1:0-4724 GCA_041738055.1 Filomicrobium sp. | reverse complement strand
AGCAGGCGACCGCCGAGGCCGACCTGGCGCAGCACGTCCTCGCTGCGGCGGGCGGCGGCGTAGCCTTTCTGGCCGCGCACGTCGAGGGCGATGCGCACATTCTCGAGCGCGTTGAGCGTCGGGAACAGGTTGTAGGACTGGAAGATGAAGCCGATGTGGTCGCGGCGCAGCTTGGCCAGCTCCTCGGGTGACAGCCCATCAGTCGACGTGCCGGCGACGTTGATCGTGCCGGAGGTCGGCTGCAGGATGCAACCCAGGATCGACAGCAGGGTCGTCTTGCCGCTGCCGGACGGCCCCATCAGCAGGGTCAGCTCGCCAGGGGCCAGCGCAAGGCTCACGCCCTTGAGCGCCATCACCTTGCCGGCGCCGCTGCCGAGCTCCTTGACGACGTTGTCGGCGACGAGGACGGGTTTGTCTGTCATCGGCTGAACACCGTGGCTGGATCGATCTTCGTGACCTTGACGATAGCCGAGATCGCGGAGATCGCGCACATGAAGAGTGTGACCGTGAAGAGGCCGGCGGCAAGCCCCGGCGTCATGACGATCGGCAGCGGGGTCGACTGGCTCGCCAGCACGACGAGCAGTGCGATCACCATGCCGAGAGCATAGCCGATGACGGCGCTGAGACCGGCCTGGGCCAGGATCACCTGATGAATATAGCTCGAGGAGGAGCCGAGTGCGCGCAAGGTCGCGAACTCGTTGATGTGGTCCTTCGTGCTCGAATACAGCGTCTGGGCGACGATCACGGTGCCGACCAGGATGCCGAGCAGCGCGCCCCCGATCAGCGCGACGCCGGCGCCGGTGCGGAACAGCCACTGATTGAGACTGCGGTCGCGGAACTCGCGCGTTGTGAGAACTTCTGCAGTCTCGAGCCGGCTCTTGAGATCGGTTCGGACGCGCTCCAGGTCGGCGCCGGGCTCGAGCTGGATCAGATGGAAGGTCGCGACATCCAAGCCTGCGGCACCGGTGACATGGCGGGCTCGAGACAGCGGCATATAGACATAGGGCGATTGGGTGAAGGAGCGCACCCCGCGGGTGAGCGCCGTGACGCGGATGCGGCCGGTGTCGATCTGGGCGGTGTCGCCAATCCCTTTGATCCCCAGATCGGCCAGATAGGTGCGATCGACGGCAACGGCATCGGGCGCCTTGATATCTTCCCAGGTGCCGAGATCGAGCGATACGGGCTGCATCGCCCCATCCTCGGCGTCGGCGCCGACAATAACGACACGGGTCGAGCCGCCGGCTGGCTTGCGCCACTCCGCAAATCTCACGACGATCGGCACGACGCCTGCAACGCCCGGCGTCGCCAGGGCCTGATGGCGCTCGCGCGACGACAGCAGGAGGCCGCCGTCCTCGAAGCTCTTGGCGCCGAAGGCGGTGATCCAGAGGTCGGCTTTGGCGTTGTCGATATTGGCCGTGATCATGCGGCTGGCGCCGAGATAGAGGCCGAGCTGGATCGCCACGAGCACGATCGAGAACAGGATTCCCACGAGCGTCACGGCGAGCCGGACGCGGTCATGGAACAGGTTGCGGAACGCGAGTGTCAGAATCATCGGGTACTGGCCATGCCTCGCAAGTGGTCTGTTCAAGTGGTTCGAATTCGGGACGACCGGGCAAAACCGATCGCAAGGTCATCGTCGCGGCCTGGACGTGTCCGTCGGAGCGCGACCGGCTGGCATCCGCGCGACCGCGTATGATGCAGCAAGTGTCAAATAGTGTCGACAGAAAGGCGTCGCGTTCTGACACGGCCCCACCCGTCCGCCTATGGGACGAGTTTACACACCAGCGGTCCTCGAAAGGTTAACATGAGACGATCAGACATGTTTTTCCAGGACAGTCCATTAGTTTACTGGCAAAAGACCGGCGCCCTGATGGTTCGTCCTGCCGGTTTGGCCCCGAGGACTCTCAAGGGTGGCGAGAAGTCTCTCGTGGTTTTGCCGCTTTCGGGACCTAGTGCTCCGATTCCGACATTTGCTTCCCCTGGAAGCACGCTCGAGAGCAAATGTCGGAACCATAAGGAGCACTAGCAACTCTATGATTATCGTGCAGCTTATGCATCTAACGTTTGGGTCTCGACCGAGCTGATAGCGGGTACCAGACGTTAGTTGCGCTGCACTAGATGGCGACGTGTGCTGCTGACATATCGAATGGACACATCTAAAATGACAGAAGTCGTTGAAATTCCTCATATGCGGCGCGCGAACCGACGGACCGCAGGGTTCGGCGCCACGGTGCTGGCGCTCTCCATGCTTGTGGCCCCGGTGGCGCAGGCGGCCGGGCCGGCGGAAGCTGGCGTGTGGTATGATGATACGGGCGAGGGAGCTGTCGAACTCAGGGCCTGCGGCACCGGGCTGTGCGGCTTCGTCTATTGGCTGCGCGATCCGATCAACGCCGAGGGCAAGCCCTTGCGCGATCGCTACAACCCCGACGAGAGCTTGCAGCAGCGCCCGATCTGCGGCCTGCAGGTGATCGGCGACCTCGCGGTGCAGCCGGATGGCTCGTGGGACGGCGGCTGGATCTACGACCCGAAGATCGGCAAGACCTACAAGGTGGAGGTGCGCCGCCAGGGGCCGGATGCCCTGACCGTGCGCGGCTACCTGACGCTGAAACTGATGGGCAAGTCGTTCACCTGGACGCGTGCGCCGAAGGACTTGCCGGCCTGCGACGGCCGCCGGGTGGGCGCGGTTCGCTGAGGGGGTCGCGATTGCGGACGGCGTGGCTCTCGTGAGGTCCGCCGTCCGTTGTGGCGGGCATCGGTCGCCAGCCAGATTACGTCCCGGGCTATCGCAAAGTGAAGACGAGGGGCGTTGCCCCGTCGACCCCCACAAGGGCCTTGCCCCTTGACCCATCACCGGGAGTTTGGGGCACGCCCGTGACCCAGGAGTAGGCAAACGGGGTGATCCCCCGCGCGGGGTCCGGGGGCGCGCAGCCCCCGAACTTTAATGGACAGCGTACACTTCGCGTCTTCTTCGTGCCTATGAGCC
The DNA here is from genome assembly GCA_041738055.1 of Filomicrobium sp. GTDB lineage: Bacteria > Pseudomonadota > Alphaproteobacteria > Rhizobiales > Hyphomicrobiaceae > Filomicrobium. The sequence goes on along the minus strand of JBGSQO010000601.1, from coordinate 1,741 downwards.
TCAGCGATTAAGCGGCCGGGCTGTGCTGGTTCAGGCCTCGACGCCGATCGTGGCGGGCGCCGACTTCTTCTGCTCGGCCTTCCGGGCTGAAGCGATCCTGGCCTGAATGCGGCCGGTGAACTCCAGCGTCCGCTCCAGCACGACGTCGCGCTGCCGGTCGAGCGTCACGACATGGTAGCAGTCGTCCAGAACGACCGTCTCAACGGGGCCTGACAGCTGGCGCTGGATGCGGAGCGCATTGTCGAGGTGGCTCTGGTCGTCGTGGCGGGGGTGAATGATGAGGGTCGGCAGCTTGATCTGCGGCAGTTCGCGCTCGACGTGGCGAACGAGGCGGGTGAACTCCAGCACGGTGACGCCTGAGCGGGCGTAGACTTCGCCGACGGTGCGGTTGTCTGCCTTGAAGCTGTCTTCCATGAACGAGCGCAGGCGGTCGTCCTTGATGCCGTAGGGGGCGCGCTGCTGGAAGCGGAACAACCGGCTGAACCAGCGCGTGTGCACGAGCCGGAACAGGTTGAACGTCCACGGAACCGCCCAGCCGTTCGGCCACAGCGTCGGCGCGAACGAGACTATGCCGGCTATCTCCGACTGACGGCGGGCGGCCAGATGTAGCGTGAGAATGGCCCCTGCCGATAGGCCGCCGACGACGACATGGTCGCATGTGGCGCGCAATTCGTCGAAGGCGCGCTCCAGTTCGGCATACCAATCCTGCCAGCGCGACAGGCTGAGAACGTCGGTGCCGTTGGTCATGCCGGGCAGCATCGGGCAGTGAACGGTGTAGCCGGCACGTGCCAGGCCTTGCGCAACGTACTTGAGTTCCAGCGGGGTGCCGCCGAGGCTGTGCACCAGAAGTACACCCGTGCGCCCGCCCGAGAACGAGATGCTGCTCAGATATCCGTTGTTATTCTGCTTCTTTTTCATGCCGTTATCTGTACCTGCTAATACGCCATCCCAGCACTCTTACGCCAAGCCAGGGCCCGGCGTAAAGCCATGCGAGTTTGGCGCGATGGGTGTTCGTCTCGTCTGAGACGACGCACACAAGCCCCTCGATGATGTGGGAAAAGTACCGGTTCGGCCCTTCACGTCGCTGCACAAGGTTACCGACGCCGTGTCGCGGAGGGCCGCTCGCACGGCGCGCCCCCCGAAGCAACGCCACATCGCGTTCTGCTGGGCGACGACGGATGCCGCCGCATTGGTCGTGTTGCCGGCTCAAGCCGGGCCGGCGACTTCTGTCCGAGAGGCGCCGCGATGACGATAGGTCATCATGACGCAATTGCGAAGCTCATGCTGCGCCGCACAACAAAAAGTGTTGCGCTTCACGCAGTTGCGTTCATTACCAGATGGTTGTGGGGTAAGCCTGTCACGATCTCGTAACTTCCTCGTATCACTCAATCATCGAAGCTAGGGCATAAATGCTAATCAATGCTGGACGTTGCGTTGCGCCGCAATCTAGTGCAGCCGATTGTGAAGGCAGGGCCTACGGATCACATTTTCTTAACGAATGTGACAACGAGTAAAATTTGTACGCTGTGGGCGTGGTTCGGGCGGCCGATGGCTTCTGGCTGTCAGCTTGTCAGATGCCCGTTGCCGTTGAGGCTCCCTCGGACCGTTCGTCGGTCACGATCGCCACGGCCACATAGGCCACGGCGGCAGCGGCGAGGGCGGCCAGATACGGCGTCTCGGTCAGGCTGGCGAGCGCGGCGACGGTCCAGACGCCCATGCCGGTCAGGAGGGCCGCCATTGC
>JBGSQO010000553.1:0-1636 GCA_041738055.1 Filomicrobium sp. | reverse complement strand
GCCACGGCGCGACCGGCGATCTCATCGGCCTGACGGTCGCCCAATATTCGGGCGCTTCTGTAGTCGCGGGGCTTATCGCACTCGGCACCGAGGGCATGGCAATCGACTGGAGCTTCGACTTCGTGCTCGCGCTGGTCTGGCTGGTGCTGGTTCTGTCGATCGGCGCCATCGGTCTGCTGATGCTGCTGATCCGCGCCTCCGCCGTGTCCTCGGTGACGGGGTTGTTCTACCTCGTGCCGGCCGTGACCGCGCTGATGGCGGCAGGCATGTTCGGCGAGACCTTGAGCCTCGTTCAACTCGTCGGCATGGCGCTGGTGATGCTCGCGGTTGCCGCCCTCAGGCCCGGCGCGAGCCCGACGGTTGCACCCGCACCTGTGGCGGCTCCAGCGTCTCCGCCTCGTCCTCGTCCGGGATCATCTTCTTGATCTCGATGAGCCCGCGATTGAGTTCCGCGCCCAGCAGCACGATGATACCCGTCACTTGGAAGAAGATGAGTGCCACCATGAACTGCGACAGGCCGGCGTAGAAGCGCGAGTAGTCGGAAAACTCGAGATAGGTCGAGTACAGGACAGCCATCGCGATCCACAGGACGGTCGACAGCACGACCCCCGGCGTAACCTCGGCAATGGTCCGCTTGCCGGCCGCCAGCCACAGGTGGATCGCCATCAGATGCCCGCCGATGACGGCCGCCGCCAGCGCATAACGCAACCCCGCGGCGAGCCACGACGAATCGAGCAGCGATTTCAAGAACGACGGCTCGAACTTCGCCGCAATACCCGGGCCGACGATCACCGCCCAGGTCAACACCAGCGACGACAGCGCGCTGACCAGCACGAACCCCATACTGCGCAGAACGCACAACGGATAGGACAGCGTCTCATGCTTGCGGTAGGCGCCGTTCAGGGCCGAGCGCAGCGTCTCGATGGCGCTCGTCGCGAAGAACAGGGCGATGGCGCCACCGATGGTGAGCAAGTCGATGCGCGTCGTGCTGAGGATCGAGTTCACCTGCGGCGCCAAGGCCAGTGCCACGTCCTTGGGCAGGATGTCGAACAGATAGTCGATCGCCTGCGCAGCCAGTTGCGGACTGCCGATCAAGCTGGCGAGCCCCGCGAGGAACAGGCAGAATGGGAACAGCGATACGACGAACGAAAACGCCACGGCACCCGCCATCGAGAAGCCGGAGTGCTCGTAGAGGCGATAGAGGGCCTCGAGGATCGTCGTCGGCCGTGAAAGAAGGGCGTCCTTCTGGCTGAGCAAAATGAGTTTCCCTTTCGAGCGCCGGTTGGGTCGCGCGCAGGTCGACCAACCCATCGCAACCAGCGTGGCTCATGATAGCGATTTGGTCGTCGACGCCCCCACGCTCAAGACGACCCCGTGCCTGACCTTTAGGCCAAGACCGCCCAGAATGCACCCAATAACCCGAATGCCGCGATCAACTCGATGCGACGCAATCGCCGCGACCAGCCGTCAGCCTATCGAGGTCATGGACCATTAATCAAGACAGTGCTTAGTGTTAGTCGAGCCGACCTGCGGCAGTTCCTGGAGCAGCACCGAGATGGCAGCCGATCTCGCCGAGGCGCGCCGCGCCCTTGAGCGTGAGCTGAGCGCCCTCGACGCCTTGTCGACCGCGACCGAT
>JBGSQO010000535.1:0-1680 GCA_041738055.1 Filomicrobium sp. | reverse complement strand
TTTGCCTTTCCCTTGGGTCTTTCCATGCGGCCCGCGCGCCCCTAAATGCCGCCCATGGCCGGCATCACCGTCAGGCGCGAGGAGAGGGCTGCCGGCGGGCGCTACGTCGCCATTGTCGACAGACTCGAATCCGAAATGACCTTTGTCCGTTCGAGGCGCGATGGGAAGAATCTCATGGTCCTCGACCATACCGGCGTCCCCTCCGCGCTCGCCGGCAAGGGCGACGGCTTCGCAAGCGAGACCTTCGTGCGCTCGGGCGAGCTCTTGAAGCAGCTGAGCGACACCAAGCCATTCCAGCCGGGCTTCCTCGCGGCGACGGCACCGCAGACCTACGGGCTGTTCGGTGACGGCAAGGCCGCGATGATCTTGATGGGCAACTGGATGTACAACGGCCAGAAGGTCAACTCGGTCAGCAAGCAGGGCCTCGCGGACGACGAGATGGGGATGTTCGCCTTCCCGATGGTCCCGGGCGGCAAGGGGCAGCCGACCGACACGCTGGGCGGGATCAACGGCTGGCTGATCACCAAGGGCGCGCCCGCGGAGGCCGTCGACTTTCTCGAGTTATTCCTCTCGCCCGAGAACCAGCGGGTGCTCGCGAGCCAGGCGTTCTTCATTCCCGTGGCCAAGGGTGCCGATGCGGACATGACCAACCCGTTCTTCAAGCAGGTCGTCCAGAATATCGCCGCATCCGGCTACCACCAGCTGTTCTACGACCAGATGCTGGGGCCCGACGTCGGCCGCGTCGTCAACGACGTCGCGACCGAGATCGCCGGCGGCAGCCTGTCGCCCCAGGAGGCTGCGCAGCAGGTCCAGGAGGCCTGGGCGCAGGCCAAGCGCTGAACCCCGTCCCCTCACCTGCCGCCCGACATCGTGGGGCGGGCCGTCCGCCCCACGCCTGGAGGACCGTCGATGCCCGTTGTCATGGACGAAGCCAAGGCCGAGCAGTTCCGTGAGGACGGCTACTGCATCCTCGAGCGCGTGATCCCGGCGGATGACCTCACCCTCCTGCGCGACGCCTGCCAGGGCTTCATCGAGCGCAAGCACGCCGAGATGGATGCCGCCGGGACCGATACCATCGGCATCTCGCATCGCCACAAGCGCTACTTCGTCTCGCGCTGTGTGGAGACGCAGCCGGGGCTCGGCCGGTTCGTCTTCGGCGACGTGATGGCCGAGATCTGCAGCAAGACGCTGGGCGGGAACGCCTATCTCTTCTACAACCAGTATGTCGTGAAGGGCGGCGGGCCGGGCAGCATGACGTTCTCGTGGCACCAGGACAGTGGCTACGTCAATGCCAATGGCGGGGACATCGAGCACGCGCCCTACCTCACCTGCTGGTGTGCGCTCGACGACGTGAGCGAGGCGAACGGCACGATCTATGTCCTGCCCTACGGCAGGCTCGGCATCCGGACCTGGGTGAAGCACGTCAAGGATCCGGCGACCAACGACTGGGTCGGCTACTTCGGTGATGACCGTGGGGTGAAGGTCGAGGTGCCCGCGGGCTCGATCGCCCTCTTCTCGAGCTACGTCTTCCACTCGAGCGGTGAGAACAGCACCGACCGTCCCCGCCGCGTGTTCCTTGCGCAGTATTCGAGCGCACCGATCATGCGGGCCGACGGCAGTGGCCCATGGGCTGGCGCGATCCCGTTCCTGGAGCGTGGCGCGCGCGTCGCCGCCACCGTG
>JBGSQO010000492.1:0-4775 GCA_041738055.1 Filomicrobium sp. | reverse complement strand
CAACTCGGGGCGGTTGGTTGACAGCCGCCCCGGCACCATATCAGCCGACATGTCGAGGCCGGCGGCCGACGCGAGCCGGCGGCCTCTGCGGGATCCATGGGGATACGGCCGGCGCGGCGCCATGATTGGGCGCCGGGCACGAGGTTCGGGAGAACAACATCATGACGTCCGCAGCCGAGCAACTCGCGGCCAATCTCAACTTCGGTGCCTTTGGCAAGGCCGAGGAGTTGAAGAAGCGCATCCTGTTCACGCTCGCCGCGCTGCTCGTCTACCGGCTCGGCACGTTCATCCCGCTGCCCGGCATCAATCCGGTCGCCTTCGCGGAAACCTTCAAGAACCAGTCGGGTGGCATCCTCGGCATGTTCAACATGTTCGCCGGCGGCGCCGTCGAGCGCATGGCGATCTTCGCGCTGAACATCATGCCGTACATCTCGGCCTCGATCATCATGCAGCTGATGTCGTCGGTCGATAAGCGGCTCGAGGCGCTGAAGAAAGAAGGCGAGCAGGGCCGCAAGCAGATCAACCAGTACACCCGTTACCTGACGGTGGTGCTGGCGGCATTCCAGGCCTACGGCATCGCCATCGGCCTAGAGGGCTCTTCGAGCGGCGCCGGCGCCGTGGTCATCGACCCGGGCTGGTTCTTCCGCGTGTCGACCGTCGTCACCCTTGTCGGCGGCACCATGTTCCTGATGTGGCTTGGCGAGCAGATCACGCAGCGCGGCGTCGGCAACGGCATCTCGCTGATCATCTTCGCCGGCATCGTCGCGGGCCTGCCGTCGGCCATCGTCGGTTTGTTCGAACTCGCCCGCACCGGCGCGCTCTCGACGTTCCTGCTGCTGGCGCTGCTGGCGCTGATGCTGTTGGTCGTTGCCGCCATCGTGTTCATGGAGCGGGCTCAACGCCGGCTGCTGATCCAGTATCCGAAGCGCCAGGTCGGCAACAAGATGTTCCAGGGCGACAGCTCGCATCTGCCGCTGAAGCTCAACTCCGCGGGCGTCATTCCGCCGATCTTCGCCTCGTCGCTGCTGCTGCTGCCGATCACCGCGGCGCAGTTCACGGCGGGCCAGGGTCCCGAGTGGCTCGGCACGATCGTCGCCGCGCTCGGCCGTGGCCAGCCGCTTCACATGCTGATCTATATCGCGCTGATCGTCTTCTTCGCGTTCTTCTATACTGCGGTCGTTTTCAATCCCAACGATACGGCGGACCACCTCCCCAAGTACGGCGGCTTCCTCCCTGGCATACGTCCCGGTGCCAAAACGGCCGAGTATATTGACTATGTGCTAACGCGCATCACCGTCGTCGGTGCGATATATCTGGCGGCGGTCTGCGTACTTCCCGAGTTCCTGATCTCCTATGCCGCGGTGCCGTTCTACTTCGGTGGAACCTCCTTGCTCATCGCGGTGAGCGTGACGATGGACACGGTGGCGCAGATTCAAAGCCACCTGCTCGCCCACCAGTATGAAGGCCTGATCAAGAAGGCCAAGCTGCGGGGTGCGTCATCGCCTAGAGGACGGAAATGAATTTGATTCTACTTGGACCGCCGGGTGCCGGCAAAGGCACGCAGGCCGAGCGCTTGGCCGCGACGCACGGACTGACGCAACTTTCGACCGGCGAGATGTTGCGCGCCGCCGTCAAGGCCGGCACCGAGATCGGCCGCCGCGCTGAGGCGGTCATGGAGAACGGCGGCCTCGTCTCCGACGAGATCGTGATCGGCATCGCCGCCGAGCGCATCGATCAGCCCGACTGCGCCAACGGCTTTATTCTCGACGGCTTTCCGCGCACGCTGGCTCAGGCCTCCGCGCTCGACAAGCTGCTCAAGGACAAGGGCAAGACGCTCGACGCGGTGATCGAGATCAGGGTTGACGACAACGCGCTCGTCGAGCGCATCTCGGGGCGCTTCAGCTGCGTCAAGTGCGGCGCCGGCTACCACGACCTCTACAAGATGCCGAAGGTTTCCGGCGTTTGCGACCAGTGCGGCTCGACGGAGTTCTCCCGCCGCGCCGACGACAATGAGGAGACGGTGAAGAACCGCCTCATGGCTTACTACCGTGAGACGGCGCCGCTCATAGGCTACTACTACGCGCTCGGCTACCTGCAGTCCGTCGACGGCATGGCGCCGATCGACGAGGTAACGGCGCAACTCGAAAGGGCCTTGGGCGGCTAAGAGTTACCGGGGCGGCATGACGCAGGCTGCAACGGATCGTTGACGAGGGCATGACAGCGGGCTAAAACACCCGCGATTTCATGACGCACCCAAGCGACCGGAATTACCGGCGGAGCTTCCGCCGGGCCCGGTCGCAATGGCGTTTGTCGATCATGGTGTGAATGAATGGGTGGTGCGGCCTAGCCGGCCCGCCCAGCTAAGCGACAGAAGAACATAGCGAAAGCTCGACGAGGAGACCGACGTGGCACGTATTGCAGGCGTGAACATTCCGACCCAGAAGCGCGTCGTTATCGCGCTTCAGTACATTCATGGCATCGGGCCGAAGTTCGCCAAGGAAATCCTCGAGAAGGTCAACATCCCTGTCGAGCGCCGCGTCAGCCAGCTGACGGACGCCGAGGTGCTGCAGATCCGCGAGGCGATCGACCGCGACTACATGGTCGAGGGCGACCTTCGCCGCGACGTAGCCATGAACATCAAGCGCTTGATGGACCTCGGCTGTTACCGCGGCTTGCGGCACCGCAAGGGCCTTCCGGTCCGCGGCCAGCGCACGCACACCAACGCCCGCACCCGCAAGGGCCCGGCGAAGCCGATTGCCGGCAAGAAGAAGGCCTAAGGCTTTCGCAGCCGTTCCGGCGGCCGGTCCGGTGGCGCAGCGATGCGCCTTCAGGACCGCCGGACGCGCGACCTGACGAGCCTGGGCCGATGCGCCTCCGAGACGAGACGCGCGCCAGCACGATCACAGATCCCGGCAAGCGGGATCGCACGAGTACAGTAGACAAAGGCCGCACCCGAACGCGGCACCGGAGCACGAGACATGGCGAAAGAGCAGCAGGCGCGCAAGATGCGCCGTCGCGAGAAGAAGAACATCACCTCGGGCGTCGCGCACGTGAACGCGTCGTTCAACAACACCATGATCACCATCACCGATGCCCAGGGCAACACCATCGCCTGGTCGTCGTCGGGCACCATGGGCTTCAAGGGCTCGCGCAAGTCGACGCCGTTCGCCGCGCAGATGGCCGCCGAGGATGCCGGCAAGAAGGCCATGGAGCACGGCATGAAGATCCTCGAGGTCGAGGTGACCGGGCCGGGTTCGGGCCGCGAGTCTGCGCTGCGTGCGCTGCAGTCCGTCGGGTTCCAGATCACGTCGATCCGCGACGTGACGCCGATCCCGCACAATGGCTGCCGGCCGCGCAAGCGGCGCCGCGTGTAGCCGACCCCGGCCTTCGGGCCGGGTTTTCCGTTCATCGGGCAGGGCTCCGGACGCAGCCGCGTCGTCGGGGCCTTGTCCTGCTTATGGTGATGTCCGCTTTGGGCGGCATCGGGTTGGATAGGCGAGGTATCTCGTGATCCAGAAGAACTGGCAGGATCTGATCAAGCCGCAGCGGCTCGACGTGCAGCCCGGACGTCGTCCGGACCGCGACGCGATGATCGTTGTGGAGCCGCTCGAGCGGGGCTTCGGCATCACGCTGGGCAACGCTCTCCGGCGGGTGCTCCTGTCGTCGCTGCAGGGTGCGGCGATCACCCAGATCCACATCGACGGCGTGCTGCACGAGTTCTCCACGATTCCGGGCGTCCGCGAGGACGTCACCGACATCGTGCTGAACCTGAAGGCCCTCGGCCTGCGCATGCACGGCGACAGCGCCAAGCGCATGTACCTCAAGGTCGAGGGTCCGAGCATCGTAACGGCCGGCATGATCGAGGCCGGGCACGACATCGAGATCATGGATCCGGACCAGGTCATCTGCCACGTCGACAAGGGCGGCAAGCTCGCGATGGAGCTGACGGTGCAGCCCGGCAAGGGCTATGTGCCGGCGTCGATGAACAAGGCCGAGGACGCCCCGATCGGGCTGATCGCGATCGACGCGATCTACAGCCCGGTGCGCAAGGTGGCCTACAAGGTCGACAATGCGCGCGTCGGCCAGCAGACCGACTACGACCGGCTGACCATGCAGGTCGAGACGGACGGGTCGGTGGCACCCGAGGATGCGGTGGGCCTCGCCGCCCGCATCCTGCAGGACCAGCTCTCGATGTTCGTGAACTTCGAGGAGCCGCATCACGCGCAGCCCAACGAGCGGCGCCCCGAGCTGCCGTTCAATCCGAACCTGCTGCGCAAGGTGGACGAGCTCGAGCTGTCGGTCCGCTCAGCCAACTGCCTGAAGAACGACAACATCGTCTATATCGGCGACCTCGTGCAGAAGAGCGAGCCGGAAATGCTCCGCACGCCCAACTTCGGCCGCAAGTCCCTGAACGAGATCAAGGAGGTCCTCTCCCAGATGGGCCTGCATCTCGGCATGGAGGTGCCCGGTTGGCCGCCCGAGAACATCGAGGAGCTCGCCCGCAAGGTCGAGGAGCCGTTCTGACACTCTAGTTGCTAGTTGGGGTGCGGCGGCTGGCCGGCCCGGGAGAAGTTCGATGCGTCACGCAAATCGCGGCCGCCGGTTCAGCCGCACCTGGCAACACCGCGAGGCCATGTTCGCCAACATGGCCCAGGCTCTGGTCAAGCACGAGCAGATCACGACCACGCTGCCGAAGGCGAAGGATCTGCGCCCCATCGTCGAGCGGCTGGTCACGCTGGCCAAGCGCGGCGACCTGCATGCCCGCCGCCTGCTGA
>JBGSQO010000454.1:0-8918 GCA_041738055.1 Filomicrobium sp. | reverse complement strand
TCATGCGCGCCCGTCGAGGCGCCCGACGGGACCGCCGCACGGCCGAACGAGCCGTCCTCCAGCTCGATGTCCACCTCGACCGTCGGGTTGCCGCGGCTGTCGAGGATCTCGCGTCCGATGATGTCGATGATGGCGGTCATGTGTATGGTCCTCGCGTTGGCGGGCTTCTGGTTTCGTTGACGACGACACATAATGGACGAGTCGGATGGCCGCTTCTTAACGGGCTTTGGCCGACCGGCAAAGACCCGGGCGGTTGTCTCGGGTCCCTGAACGGGTAGGTCGAGACTACCCTCAGCCCCATGGCGCGGAAATCGGCGTTGACGCAGGACGAGGCAATCTGATGACCCGAACCGCTGGATCTGCCCTCGTTCTGTTCTCCGGCGGGCAGGATTCGACCGTCTGCCTCGCCTCGGCACTCGCCGCCTATGCGCACGTCGAGACGGTCGGCTTCGACTACGGCCAACGCCATGCCGTGGAACTTCAGGCCCGCGTGCGCGTTCGCGAAAGCCTCGCTCGAACGTTCCCCGATTGGGCTCCGCGCCTCGGCCCCGACCACATCATCGCACTCCCCGAGCTGGGCCGCATCAGCGAGACCGCCCTGACGCGCGACGCGGCCATCGAGATGACCGCAGCCGGCCTGCCCTCGACGTTCGTTCCTGGCCGCAACCTGCTGTTCCTGACCTATACGGCCGCGCTCGCCTATCGGCGCGGCATCGGGACGCTCGTCGGCGGCATGTGCGAGACGGACTTCTCCGGCTATCCCGATTGCCGACGCGCTTCTCTCGATGCGATGGAGACCGCCCTCAGCCTGGGAATGGACCGGCCCATCCGCATCGAGACGCCGCTGATGTGGATCAACAAGGCCGGCACCTGGGCGCTGGGCGAGGAGTTGGGTGGCCCGCTCCTGACCGAGATCATCCGCGAGGAGACGCATACCTGCTATCTCGGTGATCGGTCATTGAGGCACGCGTGGGGCTATGGCTGTGGCAGCTGCCCGGCCTGCGCACTCAGAGCGAAAGGATGGGACGAATGGCAAGCCGCAAGGAGCTGATCCGCGCAATCGATCTGTCGCTGCAGGGCGACTGGGAGGGCGCGCACAAAATCGTGCAGGCCCATGAAGGGGACAAGAACGCCTGCCTCATCCACGCAATCCTGCACCGGCAGCATGGCGACAAGGAGAACGCCCGCTACTGGTACGCGCAGGCCGGCGTCTTCGAATGGCCCAACACCGACCCGGATGGCCAGTTGCTGCGGCTGAGGGACGATCTCCTGCATCAGGCGTGAACGCCCGCCGCTCGCGACCTCAATCCAGCTTGAACGGGGAGAAGTCGGTATCGCGGTCGTAGTGGTCCTCGCGCTCGGCGTCTTTCAGGGCGCCCACGATGACGTAGGTGACGGGTGTGAACACCACCTCGACCAGCGTCTTGGTAACGAACTGGGCGAGCATGACCATGGGCAGCGCTTCGTTCGGAATGATCCCCGTGTTGTAGAAGGCCAGCGGATAAAACAGCAGGGAGTCCACGCCCTCGCCCGCAATGGTCGAGCCGATGGTGCGCATCCACAGGTGGCGGCCCGCGCTCCAAACCTTCATCTTGGCAAGAACGTAGGAGTTGACGAACTCGCCGCAGAAGTAGGCGATCATCGAGGCCAGTACGATGCGCCACGTATTGCCGAAGGCGATCTCGTAGGCGGCCTGATGTTTCCAGAACGGCGCGGGCGGCAGGGCTACCACCACAGAAGCCATCACGGAGGCAAACGCGAGCGCGGCAAAGCCCGCCCAGATCACTTTGCGGGCCTTCGAGTAACCGTAGACCTCGGTCAGGATGTCGCCGAAGATGTAGGAGATCGGGAAGAACAGCACGCCCGCGCCGAACACGTAGGCGCCGATGATGGGAAGCTCGACTTGCGCGATCTTGGCTGGCCCGATGAGGTTCGAGCAGACCAGCACCACGACGAAGGCGACCATCACGAGGTCGAGGTAGCGATAGCTTCGTGCCGGCCGGTACATGCCGCGGTCCCCTCTTGACTTGACGCGTCGTGAGGCTACGCAGGGCCGCATGTATCAGGTCAAGGAAATCTTCCTCACGCTGCAGGGCGAAGGCGCGCAGGCGGGACAGGCTGCAGTGTTCTGCCGGTTTGCCGGCTGCAACCTGTGGTCGGGGCGCGAGCAGGATCGCGCCTCCGCGCAGTGCCGGTTCTGCGATACCGATTTCGTCGGCACGGATGGTCCGGGCGGGGGAAAATTCGCGACCTCTCAGATGCTGGCGGCTCGTGTTGCATCAGCCTGGATTGGCGGAGAGGGCAACCGGTTGGTCGTCCTGACGGGCGGCGAGCCGATGCTGCAGGTGGACGAGGCGCTGATCGACGCTCTCCATGCGCACGGCTTCCGTATCGCTATCGAGACCAACGGGACGCTGGCGGTGCCACGGTCGATCGACTGGATCTGCGTGAGCCCCAAGGCCGGCACCGACCTCGTCCAGACCTCCGGCGACGAACTGAAGCTTGTGTTTCCCCAGGCCGACCTGATGCCGGACCGGATCGCTCACCTGCAGTTCCAGCACGTCTTCCTGCAGCCGATGGATGGGCCGGAGCGGTCGGCCAACACCGCCGCGGCCGTCGCCTATTGCCAACAGAGCCCGCGCTGGCGGCTGTCGATCCAGACCCACAAGCTGATCGGGATACCATGAGCGGGCCAGCACTCTGGCGTTGCCTTAAGAATTCAACTATCTCACCGCCCATGAAGATCTACCGCGAGTTCACCTTCGAGGCCGCCCACTTCCTGCCGAGTGCCGCGCCCGGCCACCCCAATGCCCGCATCCACGGGCATTCCTTCCGCGCGCGCGTCTGGGTTGCTGGCGAACCGGACCCCGAGACGGGTCTCGTGCTGCACTTCGACGAACTGTCGGCGGCCATGAAGGACGCCGAGGAGAGCCTCGACCATCGCCTGCTCAACGAGGTCGAGGGGCTCGCCGCGCCCACACTCGAGCGCATCACGCTGTGGCTATGGACCCGGTTGTCGAACCGGGTGCCGGGTCTCGCGCGGATCGAAGTCCACCGCGACAGCTGCCGGGAAGGGTGCGTCTATGATGGCCCCGGGGCATCCCCTCGCATGGCAGCGGAGTAGACAGAGAAATGGCGCGCAAGGGTCCCGACGTCACGCTGCTCGGCCAGCAGTCCAGTCTCCCGGATAGCCCCGAGACGGCAATTCTGGAGCGCGTGCCGAACCCGCACCCCGATACGCACTACCTCGCTCGCTTTACCGCGCCCGAGTTCACCTCGCTCTGCCCCGTCACCGGCCAGCCGGACTTCGCGCATATCGTCATCGACTATGTGCCGGGCGACTGGCTCGTCGAATCGAAATCCTTGAAGCTCTACCTCGGCGCCTTCCGCAATCATGGTGCCTTCCACGAGGACTGCACGGTCGCCATCGGCAAGCGTCTCGTGCAACTCCTGGAGCCCAAGTTCCTGAGGATCGGCGGCTATTGGTATCCGCGCGGCGGCATACCAATCGATGTGTTCTGGCAATCGGGCATTTGCCCGGCCGACGTCTGGCTGCCGGACCAGGGGGTCGCACCCTATCGTGGGCGGGGCTGAGCTGCTCGCCGCCGGATTTTGCACTGCAACAAAGTACAATTGTGCTACGCATAATATTGCATCAGTCTGCTTCTGACGGCTCCACAAGGGCTGGCCAAAACGGTAACAAGCCCGATCCTCGACCGTCTTCGATCTGTGGCATCGCCGTTTGCAGCGGAGACCGAAGCCATGTCGAAGTGCCTGCTGCTCGTGGATGACCACCCGCTCTTTCTCGACGCCCTCGCCTCGCTCGTCCAGACGGCATTCCCGAGTCACCATGTGGCGACCGCCCACTCGCTCGCCTCGGCCTTGGAGCGGATCGAACAGACAGAAGGGATCGTCGGCATCCTGCTGGATCTGCGACTGCCCGACACCCGCGGACTCGAGGGTCTACTCCACCTCCATGCTGCACACCCCCATCTAAAGATCGCCGTCATATCGGCGTTCTGCGATACCGACACCATCCGCAAGGCCCAGGTTCTGGGGGCCTGTACCTTCGTGGAGAAGTCGAGCCGCCCGTCGGACTTCATCAGCGCCATCGGCTCGATGGTTCAGTGCAGTCCGGTCACTCTGCCGCTGCCGTCGCCCGTGCCGCCATCCTCCAGGGACAACGAACCCCTGACGCCGAAGCAGGCGCGGGTTCTGTCACTGCTGTGTTCTGGAATGCTCAACAAGCAGATCGCCTACACCCTCGAGATCGAGGAGACGACCGTCAAAGCGCATATCAGCGAGATCCTGCGCAAGCTCAACGTCTCGTCGCGCACGCAGGCGCTAGTCGAGGTTCTGTCGCTCAAGTGCGATATGGCGTTCGTCACTTAGTCGCTGCATCGCGACGAGTGCCGCGTTGTCGAAGCTTGAACCGCCTTTGAGGCGTGCAGGTTTCGGAACTGGGACACTCGCCGGTCAATCTCGCACCCGTTCGACGAACCGTCCTGAAGCCCGGCTTACAGAATGAAGTCCGACGCCGTCATCAGGTGCACGCCGGTCAGAACTATATGGGCGCCGGTCGGATTGTCGGAGGTTTGCACGTAGATGTACGTGTTGCCGCCCGAGACTTTCCAGTCGACGTGACCGACATCGCCGTCGTTGACGGGGCCGGGACGCGCCGAGATAACGCCGGAATCATAGTCCGTGCTGCGCGAATGGCGGTCGAACTCGAAGGCTTGGTTGCCTGCCAGGAGCGGATTGGCGTCGATCCCCGACAGGTCGATCTTGTCGATGCCCTTCTGGAAATCGACGATCTTGTCGTAGAGGCCGAAGTCGTTCGTCGAGGTGAAGACGAACTTGTCGGCGCCTTGTCCGCCGCGCAGGATATCCTTTCCGAGCCCGCCGATCAGCGTATCGTTGCCGAAGCTGCCGTTCAGCGTGTCGTCGTGGGTGCCGCCGTGCAGGTAGTCGTTGCCGCCGCCACCGTGCATGGTGTCCTTGCCCGACTCGCCAAACAGGTTGTCGTTGCCCCCAGCCGAAGTCTGGTAGATCTCGTCGCCGTACATCTTGTCGTCGCCGACGCCGCCGTTGAGGTAGTCACTGCCGCCACGACCGCGCAACGTGTCGTTGCCGCCGTTGCCGAAGAACTCGTTGCCGAACGCGCTCCCCATCAGGGTATCGTTCCACACCGAGCCGCGGATGTTCTCGATTTGCTCGACGGTGTCGATGCCTTCGGCGAAGATGAAGCCCGACTGCAGGTCGGCGATCACCGTGAAGTCGATCTTGGTGTAATCGAGCGTATCGATACCCGAGCCGCCGTTCGCGTAGTCGTTGCCGGCGCCGAGCACGAACCAGTCGTGGCCGCCCTCGCCGTAGAAGCGATCGTTGCCTGACACAAGGTCGTGCATGACGTCGTTGCCTTCGCCGGCATAGACCGTGTCATTGCCGGTGTGGACGCTAGCGATGTCGCGACCCGAGGTGCCGTTCAGCACGTCGTCGCGGCCAAAGTCCACGAGGACAGTCGCGCCATTGAACGTGATGGGGACAAGGTCGCTGATGTAGTTGTCGAATGTTGCGACGAGGACCGGCAAGTTGCCAAGCGCGGTCGTCGCCTTGAGGGCGGAATTGACGGGCATGGATCATCTCCTGAGGTGGCCCCATTCGTGGGGTCTATCGCTGCGCATACTTCTGCGCGCTTTCACCTCTAGGCGTGCTCGTGTCAGTTCGCTGTCCCACCGGTAACAGGCTTTACACGCGATCGTTATCGCTGCGCGGAGCAGGTGCCTCGTCCAAAGGGGCCTGGTCGTCCTACTGGTGTGCGCGGCGGGTCAGGTCGTCCACTTCCGCTGGCGAAATCGTCCAGCAACTCGGCGGCCTCCCGCGCGAGGAGTGCATTGAGTATCGGCTTTGCGCCCATCGAGGCAAAATAAAAGATCGCTGTCGCCGTTGCAGCGAGCGCTGGTCCTTTCAGGCCATCCTGTGTGAGGAGCAGCACCGCCCAGTAGGCCTCGCCCAGCCCAAGGGTGAGAAAGGTGAGGGGCGCCGCCAGACGCCCGTCGGTCTGGTAGGCGTACCAGGTCACCAGCGCATGCGCGCCGAGGCAGGCCAGAGCCATTGCAAGGAAGACTGTCTTCAAGAGGCCGAGTCGGCGCCCACGCGCTGCCTGCCGCGACTCAAATCCACCCATGCCCACATCGGCTACCGCAGGTCCCGGCTTTGCGCTCAGCGCTTTGTCGTCTCGCTGCGCCGTTCCTGATCGCGCTGCCAGTAGACGAGAACGACCGTGACGACGGCGGTCAGCACCATGGTCGTCAATATTTCGGGCTGCCGGATGAAGGCGAGCCACTGCTCGAAGGCCTGGATCGGCGACTTCGACTTGCCGACGAGCATGGTGCTGCTGCCGAGCACGACGAGCAGGGCCAGCGAGGTCAGCACGACCGCGAGGCCGACCTGGATCGTGCGCTTGACCGGCTTGGGCACGCTCATGCGCCGCCCGGGCATCACCAACATCGTTCTATCGGACATGACAGCCTCGCAGTCTTCGACGGTCGAATCAGCCTGACAACGATATCAGCAGCCCTGTCATTCCGCATCAGCTAACGAATCGCTCCCGCCGTTCCGCTTGCCGCCCCGTGCCCGAGACGTGCCGATAGGGTACGGCGCTCAACTCTTTCCCATCTCTTCGCTCAGCTGCCGTTCATCGGGTTGTGCCTACTATGAAGTTCGACGTCATGGACACCTTCGAGAAAAGGAGTTGCGTGTCATGATCATGGAAGTCGTTCGCTCCAGTCTCATCATCGTCATGGGCTTGACCGTCGTCGCCAGCGGTCTGGTCGTCATTCTCTACGGCTGAGGACGCGCATCGTGCACGGCCTCGTCACGTCGCGGGCGCTGCATGACCCGGCGCCACGAAGTCGCCTTGCGTTCGGGGCCGCAATTGGGGAACAAGAGAGGTCTTCAGCTCAGAGGGCCTCCCTTTGCGACTTCCCGATCTGGCGAGCGAGGCACAAGTGCCTCTGCTCCGGGCCCAAGCCTACTTCAGCGATCTCATGACGCCGGCCATTCGGCTCGGAGTGACGGGGCTGTCGCGCGCCGGCAAGACCGTGTTCATTACTTCGCTGGTCAGGTGCCTGACGACCGGCGGCGCCGAACCCGGCTTTACGCGGCTGACCGGTATTCCCGGTCTCAAGGCCTATCTCGAGCCGCAGCCCGACGACGATATCCCGCGCTTCCAGTACGAGGAGCATCTGGCCGCGCTTACGGGTGCCGATCCGCACTGGCCGGAGAGCACGCGGCGCATCAGTCAGTTGCGGCTGACGCTGGAGTGGCCGGCGCGCGAGGGCATGCTGGGCTTCCTCGGCCTCACCCAGCGCGTGCACATCGACATCATCGATTACCCGGGCGAGTGGCTCATCGATCTCAAGCTGATGGGGGAATCCTTTGCGGACTGGGCGAGCGACGCCCTGGCACTGGCGCGCAGCCCTACCTTGGTCGGCCCCGCCGGCGCTTTCCTCGCCTTCCTCGACGACCTCGACCACGACGCTAACGCCGACGAGCAGACCGCCATCAAGGGCGCCCGATTGTTTACCGACTACCTGGCGCGGGCGCGGCGAGAGGCACCTTGGCAATCGGCACTCGGGCCGGGGCGGTTTCTGCTGCCGGGCGATCTCGAGGGCTCGCCGCAACTGACGTTCTTTCCTATCGAAGTGAAGCCCGGCACGACACCGCGGCCCAAGAGCCTCCATGGCCTGCTGGCGCGGCGCTACGAGAGCTACAAGACCAACGTTGTGGAGCCGTTCTTCAAGGCCCACTTCGCTCGTCTCGACCGCCAGATCGTGCTCGTCGACGCGCTGTCGGCCTTGAATGGCGGGGCGGAGGCGCTGTCGAACCTCGAGCGCGGTCTGGCCGGCGTACTGACCGCCTTCCGGCCGGGCGCCTCGAGCTGGCTGTCGCTGATCCTGCCGCGCCGCATCGACCGGATCGTGTTCGCCGCGACCAAAGCCGACCACATCCACCGCACCAGCCATGCGCGACTGGAAGCCATCCTTGAAAAGGCCATGGCACGAGCCGCCAAACGGGCCCGCACGGCAGGCGCGGGCATCCGCTGCATCGCGACGGCGGCGCTTCGGACGACAGAGGACGTTGAGAAGACGCAGGGCGGGCACACTTACAGATGCGTGCGCGGCGTGCCGATTGCCGGCGAGACGGTCGACGGTCGCCGCTTCGACGGCAAGGCCCGCGCAGTCGTGTTTCCCGGCGACCTGCCGGCCGATCCGCTGGATGCCTTCGACCAGGACCGGGCGCGCGCCGAGCATTACAGCTTCGTTCGCTTCCGCCCGCCGGCTCTGCATACACCTGACGGCCATCCCACACCCGCCTGGCCGCACATCGGATTGGACCGCATTAGCGCCTTCCTGATCGGGGATCTGCTGCCATGACGACCGCCCCACCGCGCAAGCCGATGGTGTTCGAGGCCGACGATCCCACGGTCAAGACGACGCCTCCACCCCCGCCCCCCGTCATCGACGCCCGCTCAGCGGATACGACGGAGCCCCCGGATCGGGAGAGCACCGAGGAGGACGAGACGAGCCCCCGCCGGTCCGATGCGTTCGAGGACGGGCCAGCGCGTGCCAGCCAGACGGTACCGTCCGCAAGTGCCGCGCCGCCCGAGCCGAAGCGGCCGGGCTGGGGCGCCCTGTTCCTGTCGGCCGTAGGTGGCCTGATCGCACTGGCTGCCGGGTTGTGGGTCGCAGATGCGCTCACGGCCATCCTCTGGCGCGAGGATGCGCTGGGCTGGATTGCCAAGGCCCTGGCTGCCATTGCCTCACTGGCCGCGGTCATCCTCATCGGTCGCGAAGTCTTCGGGCTCGTCCGACTGAACCGCATGACGGCGCTGCGCCGCGATGCCGACACGGCCC
>JBGSQO010000432.1:0-1934 GCA_041738055.1 Filomicrobium sp. | reverse complement strand
GCGTCTTGTGCGCGGTGGTCAGGGCGTTCGGGTTGAACCAGCCGCCCGACGCGACGCGCTGGGGCTGCCAGTAGTAGGAGGCGAGACCGGAGCCGGTGCCACCCGAGTTGGAATAGCTGCGGCGCGGAGCCGACGAGCGGCGGGCCTGGCGATTGACGCGGCGTGACTTGCTCGCGTGCTTGGATGCACGGTGCTTGCGCGAGGCGTGATGCTTGCGCGAAGCGTGATGACGGTGAGCGTGCTTGCGGGAAGAGGTAGCCTTGTGGTGCGAGGCCTGCTTGCTGCAGATCGCGGCGCCGGTGCAGCCTTTTGCGCTCGCGGGAGCAGCGGAAAGGAAGCCGAAGGTCAGAGCGGCAACAACCGCCATGATCAGGGTGCGCATGAAACACTCCTAGCTGTCGGCGGTGCTGCAGCGCACAATGCAACCCGCCGGTGAACCCGATCTCGGGTGTCATCGGAAAGTCTGAGGCCACATCGACAATCCACGCCGCAGCTTGCTGGCCGGATTTCCGCCTCGATCATGCGCTTGAGCCGAACCCCAGAACTTGTTCAGCCGCCGGTGATTATTAACCAAGTGCCCTGGCGGCCGGACCTGAGCACCGGGAGTTCCAAGCGTCAACGCGCTAATTCGGGGATGTCCTTCACCCGGATGCTACTCGCGTTGATTCGGCAGGAAAAATGAGCACAATCTTAGGTTTGGGCGCGACGGCACGTCGCAGAATTGTGGCAATGCGGGAACGAAGTATACGCCGTTCATGTTGCAATGCGGCGTGAATGTGGCGGGCCACGATCACGGAAAAGCCGGCGCTCGCACTCGGCAAACGCCGGCTCGATGCTTCGTCAAAACGAGCCGAAGCTCAGTTGAAGGCGCAGCCCGACTTCATCCCGAACGCTCTCAGGATCAGCGCCAGCGGGCAGAAGCCTTTGAATGCCGACTGCAACAGGTTGAGGCCGACGAAGGCCGGGACGGCGAGCCAGTAGGGATGGACATAGAAGCCGAGGGCGGTGCCGATCAGGATCACGATCCCGGCGAAGGCGAAGACGAAGCGGTCGATGTTCATGGCGTTCTCGTTGGTTGAGGCGGACGGGGCCGCGAAGGATAACCCCGGCAAGGGGTGGTACCAGTTGATGAAGCGCAACACGTGCAATTGGAACGTCGGCGAAGCGGTGCCTTCCGCGACGGCGGAAGCACCGGGCGCTCCCATCCCAAGCGAGAGCCCTCTAAGCATAAGCCAGCGGCCGCGACCTTGTCGCAATACGAGGAACGGTGTTACGCCACAGGTCCACGGATACATATCAGAGCCCCGTCGCGCCGTAGGTGAGCCTTGTCACAAAACGTTGCTGCGCCGGACGTGCCGGCTCACCCGACATTCGCCGAGGCGTTCGCCGTCTGGACGAAAATCGGTTTCCTCTCTTTCGGCGGTCCGGCCGGGCAGATCGCGCTGATGCACCGCATCCTGGTGGACGAGCGCCGCTGGCTCGGCGAGCGCCAGTACCTCTCCGCCTTGAACTTCTGCATGCTGCTGCCCGGACCGGAGGCGATGCAACTCGCGACCTATGCTGGCTGGCGGCTGCATGGCGTCGCCGGCGGGCTCGCGGCGGGGCTCATGTTCGTCTTGCCCGGGGCGGCGCTGATCTTCGCCCTCGCGGCTCTCTACCTCACGTTCGGCAACACCGATCTCGCGACGGCGGCGTTCGTCGGCATCAAGGCAGCGGTGGTGGTGATCGTCGTCGAGGCGCTGCTCAAGGTGTCGAAGCGCGCTTTGAAGCAGAGGCTCGACTGGGTCATAGCCGGCCTCGCGTTCGTCGCAATCTATGCCCTGCGCGTGCCGTTTCCGCTCATCATCCTGGCGGCGGCGCTCGCCGGCTACGCGCTGCACTCCGGCAGCAGCGCCACTCCTCGGCCACCGGACGGGCCGGCGCTCGCGGGCACG
>JBGSQO010000386.1:0-1592 GCA_041738055.1 Filomicrobium sp. | reverse complement strand
CGCGACCGGTGCCGCGGCCGCTGCGCCCCGGCCCAGCCGCGATGCGCTGGTGGCGGGGACCAACTACAACGCGACAGCGGAAATCCCCTGCATCACTTTCGAGGGCGCTGCAAAGAGCCGCTGCAAGGCCGGTGTGATGCGCATGGCCGGCGGTGAAGCGACGGTCGACATCAAGACGGCCGACGGTGGCCAGCGCTACATTTATTTCAAGAATGGCAAGCCCGACAGCAGCGATGCCAACGCGCCGATGAAGACGACGCGGCAGGGTGACGTCAGCATCATCCGGATCGGCACGGTGGAGGTCTACGAGATCCCCGATGCGTTCGTGGTGGGCGGCTGAGTCAGCGACCGGGCGGCCGGACCATGCAACGTGACCGGTGTTTCGCCGTCGCGACTCTTCGGGTCGCGATGGCGTTGCCGTTGGTGGTGGCACTGGCCGCTCCCCCCAAGGCCCGGATCGGTGAGTGGAGCGTCGACACCGCCGGTCTGTCGGGGACTGTAAAGCCCGGCGACGAGCACTACCTCCCACCCGGCCAGCGCGCGCGGATCTGGTAGCGGAGGCGGTGCAGTGGGAGGTTCGATGACCGCAGGGCGACGTCTTGTGATTGCTGTCGTCGTCGTCGCGATCTGGGCGGCCATCACGGTGTGGGGTGGCTACTTCCAGTCGGGCCGCGGTTCGCTGGCGACCCTCGTGACCGAACGCGTGGTGCTGGCGACGCCCATCGCGGCGGTGTTCCTGCTGGTCGTCGGCCGCCTGTTCCGCTGGAACGACCTGGGCCTGAACGGGCCGCGCCCACGGTCCTCGGTGTGGCTCCTGTGGCCTCTCGGGGTCTACGTGGCTGCCTTCCTGGCCCTCGCGGCCTTCACGCACGACCCGGACGCCGGGGTCGTCGCAATCGTCGCGATCAACACCGCATTCGTCGGCTTCTCAGAGGAATTGGCCTTTCGCGGCGTGCTGTGGGGTGCGGCGCGCAAGGCGATGTCGTTCTGGCCGGGAGTCCTGCTGGTGTCGGGCTTGTTTGGCAGCGTCCACGTGCTCAATGCCGTGATCACGGGGCAGCTGGCGGAGGCTGGCGTGCAGGCACTCAACGCCTTCCTCAGTGGCTTCGGCTATCTCGCGCTGCGGATCCGGACGCGCTCCCTCGTCCCGATCATGGTCGGCCACTGGCTTTGGGATCTCGGCGTCTTCCTCAGCTCATCCCCGGCCGCAGGCGAAGCGGTGCCAGTGGCCAGCGCGACGAAACTGCTCGCCGGCGCCGCGCTGGTTGCCCCCATCGCGCTCTACGGGTTGTGGCTGTTGCGGAAGCCGCAGTTTCGAGTCTCCACGGACGATTGACAGGTCGGAGGACGATGCAATGGAAATACTGCCCGAACGCGCGGCCCGAACCCGGACGCGAGGCATGATGACGGTCAAGACCGTGATGGTCCTCGCTTTGACGCTGGCGGTCTCCGCGGCCCATGCCTCGGTGCCGTTCTGGGGCGACAAGCAATCGCAGCCGGTGGGCACGCCGCCCTCTAGCCTGGCCGACGGCCAGTGGGTGTGGGAGCCGGCCGCGGCGCCCGCCGGCCCGATCGTGGTGGTGGTGGCGCTC
>JBGSQO010000337.1:0-1712 GCA_041738055.1 Filomicrobium sp. | reverse complement strand
GCTCGCCCCGCCGGCGCCATCACTGACCAGCACCGGCCGTTCCAGGACGATCCTTTGGCGCAGATCGCCGATGCGCACCTCGCCCGAGCCGTTCATAGCCGCGCCATTCGGTAGGGCAGCAGCAGCCGCGACACCGCCTCGGGAATGGCCGCCCCCGACGAGCCGATCTCCACGGGATCGCGGTGCTCGTACCAATGCGCGACGAGCAGCAAGAGTGCATGCCGGATCGGCGCAGGCACATCCTCAGCACTCGCACCATAGCCCGCCACCAGATCGATCTCGATGCCGCTCGCGATCCGCCCCGGCTGCGGCAGACCCGAAGCCGTCGCCACGATCCGGGGCGGGCTCGACTCCCCGTCGGCGATATAGCCGGCCGCCGCCACCACGCTCGGCGTCCCCTCCGTATCCAGCACGCGAATCTCGCTCACCGCCGCGATCGGGCGCAGCGGAATGCGCAGTTCTCCTCCCTTCGGCCAGCGGTCGAGCACCAGCCGCCAGCCCTGCGCGATGAGCGCGAGCCCCAACGCCGCCTCGATGTGCAGCCGCGACGTCAGGATCAGGCTGCCCAGCAGCACGTCCTCGCTGTCGCCGTCGATGCGCAGATGCGCCTTTGCCTCCGCGACCGAGATCGGCTCGATTGCGGGGCCGCTCGTCAGAACGAGAGCCATGGATTGCCTCTTTGTGGGTGCGGACCAAAGGACGGGTCTGGAGGCTCCGTGCAGACTCCAGACCCGTCAGTGCCGCCGACCCGGAGGAGGACGCCGGCGGGAAAACGAAAACGGCGGCCCGTGTGTGGCCGCCGCTCTAAGGGAAAGTGAAGACGAGGGGCGTTGCCCCCTCGACCCCCACCAAGGGCTTAGCCCTTGGAACCATCACGGGAGTTGAGGGCACGCCCGTCGCCAAGACGCAGTCAAACGGGGTGATCCCCCGCGCGGGGTCCGGGGCGGCGTGAGCCCCGGCACTTCACTTGCCCCGCTCTAAGCCGCGAACTTCAGCAGCTTGATCGCATCGAAGTCCTGGATGCCGCCGCCGACGCGCTTGGTCGTGTAGAACAGCACGTAGGGCTTGGCCGAGTACGGATCGCGCAGCACGCGGATGCCGACGCGGTCGACGATCAGATAGCCGCGCGAGAAGTCCCCGAAGCCGACCGCCAGCGCATTGGCCGCGACATCGGGCATATCCTCGGCCTCGGCGACCGGGAAGCCCAGCAGCGTCGGGGCCTCGCCCGGGCTGTGGGCCGGCTGCCAGACGTAGCTGCCGTCGGCATCCTTCAGCTTGCGGACTTCCGCCTGCGTCGACCGGTTCATGACGAAGTGCGCGTTCTGGCGATAGCCGGCCTTCACCGCATAGACGAGGTCGATCAGCTTGTCGGCCGGATCGGAGGCCGGGAACGCGCCAGTCACCCCCGTCGAGATCGTACCGACGTTGCCCCATATCCACGACGCGTTGTCGACCGTCGTGTAGGCGAGAAAGCCCTTCGGCTTGTTGATGCCGTCGCCGGTCACGAAGGCGGTCCCCTCCTGCTCGGCGAACGCGATCCGGACCTCCTCGGCCAGCCACTCGTCGATGTTGACGGCCGCATCCTCCAGCAGGCTCGGCGTCGCCGCCGGCATGGCGTAGAGTTCCATCGTCGGGAACGCGAGTTCAGCCAGCGTCGGGGCCGCCGTCTGCGGGCGTTCCGCCGTTTCGCCGACCCAGCCGGTTGCCGGACC
>JBGSQO010000278.1:0-2201 GCA_041738055.1 Filomicrobium sp. | reverse complement strand
CCGGGGCCGCGGGCGTGGCGGGCGCAGCGCATTCCGCTCCGTCCCCGCGATCTGGTGCGGGCGGCCACGGAGCGGCGCTGGACCTTGGTCGTGGAGGCAGAACCAACGGCTGATCGGATGCCGAGCGTTTGACGGCACGGCGGATTTGCGTTAGCGCGGCAACGATCCAACCCCGCTCGTACG
This sequence comes from Filomicrobium sp., assembly GCA_041738055.1. Taxonomy (GTDB): domain Bacteria; phylum Pseudomonadota; class Alphaproteobacteria; order Rhizobiales; family Hyphomicrobiaceae; genus Filomicrobium. The sequence continues at coordinate 2,018 of JBGSQO010000278.1, read as the reverse complement.
CTGCCCTCTCTCCAGATGCCGGCGCGTCGGCGGCCACACCAAGGGTCGTGGACCACAATGAACGTCTTCGCGCACGTCGAAAGCCTGATTACCGCAGCCCTCGCCGAGTTGAAGGCCGAAGGTCGGCTGCCGGGGGAACTCGACATCGGCGCCATCGAGGCGGAGGCCCCGCGCGAGGCGTCCCACGGCGACATCGCCTCCAACGCCGCCATGATGCTCGCGAAAAAAGCCGGCATGAAACCGCGCGACATCGCCGAGATGCTGAAAGCCAAGCTGGAAGGGACGAACGAGATCACCAAGGTCGAGGTGGCCGGGCCGGGATTCCTCAACATCTCGTTCGATATCGCCTTCTGGCAGCGGCTCGTGGCCGTCATCAACGACGAGGCCGCCAACTTCGGCACGACCGACCTCGGCCAGGGCGCCAAGCTCAACGTCGAGTACGTCTCGGCCAACCCGACGGGGCCGATGCACGTCGGCCACTGCCGCGGCGCGGTGTTCGGCGATGCGCTGGCCCGTCTGCTGGAATTCGCCGGCTACGACGTGACGCGCGAATACTACATCAACGATGCGGGCGGTCAGGTCGACGTGCTCGCCCGCTCCGCCTTCCTGCGCTACCGCGAGGCGCTGGGCGAGGACATCGGCGAGATCCCGGCAGGGCTCTATCCAGGCGATTACCTGAAGCCGGTCGGCGCGGAGCTGGCCGCAGAGCATGGCAAGGCACTGCTCGATCAGCCGGAGGCCAGTTGGCTGCCGCTCGTCCGCGCCAAGGCCATCGCCATGATGATGGTGATGATCCGGGAGGATCTCGCCGCCCTCAATATCCACCACGACGTGTTCTTCTCGGAAGCCTCGCTGAAGATGCCCGAGCGTGATCGCGTTGCCGAGGCGGTCGAGGTGCTGACCGCCAAGGGCCTGATCTACGAGGGCGTGCTGCCCAAGCCCAAGGGCCACGACGACGAGGAGTGGGAGGAGCGCGAGCAGACGCTGTTCCGCTCGACCGCCTATGGCGACGACGTCGACCGCGCGATCCTGAAGTCGGACGGCACCTACACCTATTTCGCCGGCGACGTCGGCTATCACTACGACAAGCTGCAGCGCGGTTTTACCCACCTGATCAACGTGTTCGGGGCCGACCACATCGGCTACATCAAACGCATGAAGTCGGCGGTCGCGGCCTTGTCGGACAACACGGCCGAGTTCGACATCAAGGTCTGCCAGCTGGTGAAACTGTTCCGCGCCGGCGAGCCGGTTCGTATGTCGAAGCGCGCCGGCACGTTCGTTACGCTGCGCGACGTGGTCGACGAGGTCGGCCGCGATCCGGTCCGCTTCATGATGCTCTACCGCAAGAACGACGCCGCGCTCGACTTCGACTTCGCCAAGGTGACGGAGCAGAGCAAGGACAATCCCGTCTTCTATGTTCAATACGCGCACGCCCGCGTGGCCAGCGTGGTCCGCAACGCGAGCGAGCAGATCCCGGGCCTGGATATCGGCATCGCAGCACGGCTCAAAGCCGACGTGTCGCGGCTCACCGACCCCGGCGAGATCGACCTCATCAAGCGGCTCGCGGCCTTCCCGCGGCTGATCGAGGGGGCGGCCAAGGCGCACGAGCCGCATCGACTCGCGTTCTACCTTTATGAGCTGGCCAGTGCCCTCCATGGGCAGTGGAGTCGTGGCAATGATTCGCCACATTTGCGCTTCATACAAATTCAGGATGTGGGACTTACGACCGCCCGGCTTGCGCTCGTGATCGCGGCCAAGGAGGTTTTATCAACCGGATTGGGCGTGCTCGGCGTCGAGGCACCTGAGGCGATGCGGTAGAGTCCCGATTCGAAGCCGCGTGTGGGGTCGCGGTCGCGAAGGGACACGGGGACATCAGATATGACACGATCGCCAAGCCACCCAGGCTATCCCCCGCCGCGTTCTCAGCCTCGCGAGCCAGATCCGCGCCAGGCCACCAACCACCCGTTCGACCCGTGGGCGCAGCCTGCGCACCTGGCTGGAGGTGGTGCACCCCCGTC
>JBGSQO010000434.1:0-5969 GCA_041738055.1 Filomicrobium sp. | reverse complement strand
GCCGCCGGTGATCTCGAAGCGCTCGACACTGGACACCGTCGTGCCGTCGCCGACGAGCGTGGTCGTCGCGGTTGTGCTGGTGACGACGAACGTCAGCGCCGCGATGGCCGACGAGCGGTCGAGCGTCAGCAAGTCCGTCTCCGTGCCGCCGTTAATTGTGTCGAGCCCGCCGAGGCTGATGATGACGTCGTCCTCGTTGCCGCCCTGGAGCGTATCGTTGCCACCGCCGCCGTCGTGCAGCCAGTCGGCGCCGCCATCGCCGTAGAGGTAGTCCTGGCCAAGGCTACCGGTGAGGGTGTCATCCTCGGAGCCGCCGTGGGCCGTCGCATACTTCCCCGTATTGATGCCGACGCCAGTGAGATCGATCGCGTCGTCGCCGCTGTCGCCGTTGTCGACGACCCAGCCGGCGCCTGCGGTGATCGTGTCGCGGCCCGAGCCGCCATAGGCGTACTCGTTGCTGCCAGTCGAGTTGCCGCCGAGCGAGAGGATGTCGTCCCCGGTCCCGCCGCGCAATTCGTCGATTCCGGCGCCGCCGGACAGTATGTCGTTGCCGTCATCGCCCGTGAGAGAGGCGCCGTTCGATCCCGCCGTCAGCGTGTCGTTACCCAAGCCGCCGTTGACAACGTTGCCGGAGACACCAGCCGAATTGTTGGACGACGCGATGACGTCGTCGCCGGAGCCCGATGTGAAGCCGACCTTCTCGACGTTGACGACCGTGGTGCCGTCGCCGAGGGTCTGCAGCATCGCAGCGTTCGAGAAGTCGACGATGTTGGCGGTCAGTTGTCCGGTGCGAATGAGAATCAGCGTGTCGGTATTGGCGCCGCCGTCGATGGTGTCACCGCCGAGGATGTCGACCGATTGCAGCGTATCGTCGCCGCCGCCGCCGTCGAGGAGATCGCTGCCGCTGCCGGCCTGCAGGAAATCGTTCCCAAGCCCGCCCGACAGGTTGTCGTCGCCCGCATCGCCGTAGAGATAATCGATGCCGTCGCTGCCGGTGATGGTGTCGTTGTCGGCGCCACCGTAGGCCGACGTGTACTTGCCGATGTTGGTTCCGACGCCGGTGAGATCGATTGTGTCGTTGCCGGCGTCGCCGTTGACGATCACCCAGCCCGCGCCCGCCGTTATCGTGTCGTGGCCGTCGCCGCCGTAGGCGTACTCGTTGCTGCCGGTCGAGTTGCCGCCAAGCGAGAGGATGTCATCGTCGGCGCCGCCGCGCAGGTCGTCGATTCCGGCGCCGCCCGTTAGCGTGTCGTTGCCATCATCACCCGAGAGGTACGCACCGTTCGATCCTGCCGTCAGCGTATCGTTGCCGAGGCCCCCGAAAACCCGGTTGATGCCGAGGCCGCCGGAATGGTTGGACGACGTGACGACATCGGCGCCGGAGCCCGAGGTGAAGGTGATCTTCTCGACGTTGACGACCGTGGTGCCGTCGCCTAGGGTTTGCACTATCGCAGCGTTCGAGAAGTCGACGATGTTGGCGGTGAGCTGACCGGCGCGGGTGAGCGTCAGCATGTCGGTGTCGGCGCCGCCGTCGATGGTATCGCTGCCGAGGATGTCGATCGATTGCAGCGTGTCGTCGCCGCCGCCGCCGTCGAGCCTATCGCTGCCGTCGCCCGCCTGCAGGACATCGTTGCCGAGCCCGCCCGACAGGTCATCATCGCCGGCATCGCCGTAGAGATTGTCAATGCCGGCGCTGCCGGTGATGGCGTCATTGTCGGCGCCACCGTAGGCCGACGTGTACTTGCCCGTATTGACGCCGACGCCGGTGAGATCGATCGTGTCGTTGCCGGCGTCGCCGTAGACGATTACCCAGCCCGCGCCCGCCGTGATCGTGTCGTGGCCGTCGCCACCGTAGGCGTACTCGTTGCTGCTGGTCGAGTTGCCGCCGAGTGCGATGGTGTCGTTGTCGGCGCCGCCGCGCAGGTCGTCGTTGGCGGTACCGCCCGTCAGCGTGTCGTTGCCGGCGCCGCCGTTGACGAGATTGCCGGCGCCGTTGCCGGTCTTGATCACGTCAGCGAAGGCACTGCCGGTGATGTTGAACGTGTCCGTCAGCACGTAGCTCGCGCCGATTTCGGCCGTCACCGTCGTCGGCACGCCGATGAGCTCGACCAGGTTGGCGGGCACGTCGAAGGTGAGGATACCGCCGAGACTGGCGTAGGTCTTGGTGAAGCTGGCCATTTCGTTGTCCTCAACCTGTTTGTCAGCCCAAAAGCAGGCTGAAATCGGCCGCGACCAGCGTGCTGCCGAAATGTCCCTGAAGATCGGCAATCTGGATGATCCCAGCGCCGCCCGCGCCGTCCGGATCGTAATAGAGATCGGCCGCGTCTTGATCGAAGATGATTTCGGGTCCAGCCGTTCCGACACCTGTGCCAGGGACGCCGCCGGTGACGTTGAACAGGTTGACACCGAGGGTCAGCGTGGAGATGCCGAACTCCACGAAATCGAGTTCGAGCAGGTCGGAAAGCTGCGTAAAGCTGGAGAGAGTGTCGAAGACACCGCTTTCGACATGCAGGGCGAAGACGTCGGAGTCGACGCCGCCGGAGATGTAATCTGCGCCAAGGCCTCCGTCGAGGTAGTTTGCGCCGTCGAATCCGATCAACTCGTCCGCGCCGACCCCGCCGATAAGAGTATCGGCCAGCGACGTGCCGAAGATCATTTCATCATCGGATGATCCGACAATTGCCAAGCCTCGCGACCCGTTGGAGATGAGTTGCGCGGAAAGAGAGAGCGTCACCGGACCGCCGGTCGCCGCCAGCTCGAAGGAGACCTGGGCGGTCGGGTTGAGGTCATCGACCCGTATCGTGGAGAACGCTGTCAGCTGGGCGGCCGTGGCGGTCACGGTGTTGCCGAGCGTGTCGAGCGTCTCGAAGCCCGCCAGCGTGCCGAACAGGCTCAGGTCGACGGCGCCGTCCGTCTGCAGGCTGTCGCCGATGCCGCCGTCGTCGGTGCCGCCGTCGGCCGTGCTCAGGCCGTCCGTGAAGGTCGTCCCGATGCGCACGATGTCGTTGGCAGCACCCGCGTCGATCGTCGCGTGCGCTCCCGCCGTGTCGACGATCATGTCGACCAGACCGGCCCCATTCAACGTGTCGGAGCCGTCGCCGCCGTCGAGCATGTAGGAGATCGGGCCGCCGAATGCCATCGTTCCGGCCGTCAGCGTGTCGTCGTGGCCGCTACCGACGATGCTCTCGATCTGTGAAAGGGTGTCGCCGTCAGCATGGCCGCCGGAATACGTGCTGGTCAGCAGGTCGATCGTGACGCCCAAGTCCGATGCTGAATAGTCGGCGGTGTCGAATTCGTTACCGCCGTCGAGGAAGTCGCCTTCAGCGCCGCCGACCAGGACGTCGTTGTCGTCGAACCCGAAGAGCATGTCGCCACCAGCCCCGCCATCGAGGCGGTTGGCGCTGCTGCTGCCGAAGATCTCATCGGCGTGGTCGCTGCCGATGGCGTTCTCAAAGTTGTCGATGGTGTCGCCTTCGGCGTCGCCCAGGCTCACCGAGTTGACGTTGAGGTCGACGAAGACGCCGGCTGCCGAGCGCTCGTAGGACAGCGTATCGATGCCGTTGCCGCCAAACAGGCCGTCGGCGCCGGCCGAGCCGATGATGGTGTCGTCGCCGTCGCCGCCGTCGATGGTGTTGGCCGCGTCGTTGCCGGCGAGAAGATCTCTGTGACCGCTGCCGAACAGGTGCTCGAAGTTGGCGATGGTATCGCCCTCGGCATGGCCGCCAGTAGCCGTGTTGGTGTCGAGATCGACGATGACGCCGGCATCGCTGGTGGTGTAGTCGAGCAAATCGTTGAGTCCGCCGCCGCCATCGAGAGCGTCACCGCCAGCGCCGCCGGCAATGCCGTTGTCGCCGCCATCGCCGGTGAGCGTGTCAGCGTGCTCACTGCCAATCAGGTTCTCGATGCCGATGAGCACGTCACCTGTTGCAAAGCCGCCGCTCGACGGCGAGGCACCGAGTACGACGGTTACGCCACCGGTCGAGTTCTGATAGCTGACGCGGTCGGTGCCGGTGCCGCCGTCGATGCGGTTGGCATCCGCCGAGGCGATGAACACATCCCCGTCGAGCGTGCCGATGACATTTTCGATGCTGACATAGGCGTCGTTCGTCGCCTCGCCGCCCGTGCCCTGGCCGGTGTGAAGATCGACCACGACTCCGCTCGCCGCGCCCGAGTAGTCGACCGTATCGACGCCGTCGCCGCCATCGACCTGATCGCCCTGGAATAGGATGCCGACATTCCGGCCGAAGGCGCTGTCGGGGGCGATGATGTCGTCGCCGCCCTCGCCAAAGAGCATGTCAGCTCGGCCGAGTCCCCAGATGCGGTTGGCGTTGCCGTCGCCATGAAGTTCGTCGCTCGACAGGAAGGCTCCCATGACGTGCTCGATGCTGTCGTAGGTGTCGCCTTCCGCTTCATTCGTATTCGCAGACGGGTTGCCGAGAAACACCGTGACGCCGTTCGAGAACAGATAGACCGCGATGTCCTCGCCCGCCCCGCCACGCAGGATGTCGGCCCCATCGCCGCCGTCGAGCGCATCGTTGCCGGCAAGGCCCTCGAGGACGTTGATGCCGCTGTCACCGACGAGCAGATCGTTGACGATGATGGAGCCTGTGATAGTCGCCGTCGTCGTGTTGTTGGTTCCGCGCAGGTTTTCGATACCGTCGTATGTGTCGCCGGCCGCATCGCCGTTGGCGGCAAAGCCGAGGTAGGGCGCCATAAGCGCGACGATGCCGGTCGTCGAGGTTTCATAGGACGCGACGTCGCCGGTGCCGTTGCCGCCAATGAGCGTGTCGCCGCCGCCGCCGCCGATCAGCACGTCGTCACCCTCTCGGCCGTCGAGCGTATTGGCGGCTGAATTGCCCGTGATCGTATTGGCGAGCACGTTGCCGGTGCCGTTTATGGCGGCCGCGCCCAGCAGCACGAGGTTCTCGACGTCGGCGCCCAGGCTGTATGTTACCGTCGATCGGACCGTGTCGGTGCCTTGCCCTGCGGCTTCGATGACGACGTCGGACGCACTGTCGACGACATAGGTGTCGTTGCCCAAGCCGCCGCGCATGGTATCGACGCCGGAGCCACCGTCGAGGGTGTCGTCGCCGCCGTTGCCGGTCAGGATGTCGGATCCGCCCTGCCCCTTCAGCGTGTTGGCGGCGTTGTTGCCGAGGATAGTATTGCCGAGCGCATTGCCGGTCCCGTTGATGGCTTTCGAGCCGGTCAGCGTCAGCTTCTCGACTTGGCTGCCGAGCGTAAAGGTGACGGAGGCCTTGACGGTATCGATCCCGCCCCCGGCGCTTTCGATGGCGCGGTCGCCGGTCGAATCCACGATGAAGGTGTCGTTGCCGCGGCCGCCCGTCATGCGGTCGGCGCCCTTGCCTCCGTCGAGCAGGTCGTTGCCGCTGAGGCCGGTCAGCACGTCATTGCCAGCGAGCCCGAACATGCGGTCGGACGCATTCGCGCCCTTCAGAATGTTACGCGCGTTAGTGCCACGGATGGTTGCCATGTTCATGGTCCTCGACAAGGAGCAATTGAAATTGATTGCCTGCACGAGGCTATCAGCAAGGGGAGCATCTGCGCGTCATCAAGATTGGGGAGACGCACGCGCAACGGCTAATTCGGCCATCCGTGAAGCGACTATCCCACCAACGAGAAATCGATGTAGGATTAATGACCGGGCGCTTTCCACGGTTCCCGACGGGCCGACAAACAATGGCCCCTGCACTCCCCTCGCGCTCCCGGCTGGACATGACGGACAAGGACGACAGCGTCGAAGGCCTGGTCGACCACCTCTACGACGTTGCTCTCGATCCTGAGCGACTGGAGCACCTTGTCGATGCGTGGACACGGCTGCTCGGCACCGAGCCGACGACGCTGAACTACGGCGCGCTGGCCGAGCCGGGCATCCTTCCCCATGTCGTCCGGGCGGAGAAGCTGCTGCGGGACGTGGCGGATGTCCGCGACAGCCAGCTGGCCGACAA
>JBGSQO010000249.1:0-4076 GCA_041738055.1 Filomicrobium sp. | reverse complement strand
GAGCGCCCCGGTCCGGCCGACGCCGCTCAGCGTGCTCGTCCGCAGCGCCCGGATCGTCCGCCACAACCGCCGCCAGTTCCGCGTCTACGACGGCGGTCTCTTGCATCCTCCCCACCAAAAACCAACGTAACGCCACAACGTCGCGGGCACCGCCCACCGACAGCCCGCCCGCGCCACTCTTCCCCTTCACGATCCGGGCCGAACCGCTCGCAGACGTGCAACCTGAAGCAGAAACTGTCCCGATTTCGCAGCAGGCATTAGCGCTTCCTTAAGCCAGCCCTCGCCATACTGACCCCATGCCGAACCCAACTGGGTTGTACCAACGCGGCTCGACCGCGCCGGCCTTACAGGCCGTGCCATCGTACTGGGGTTGTTGACAAATGACGCTCGCCAACCGGCAATTGCGCCCGATCGTCCATGAGCGCCCGGAAGGGCTGATGATCGACCGGCGGCGCTACCGCCGCGTGGCGCTGTCCCTGCTCGGCCGCTTCATGCGCGCCAACAAGCAGGAGTTCCCCTGCAAGCTGGTCGAGATGTCCGTCGGTGGCGCCCAGGTCATGTCGCCCGTGGACGTCGAGACCGACGAGCGCATCGTACTCTATCTCGACCAGATCGGCGGCCTGACCGGCACCGTCGTGCGCAATTTCGAGGGCGGCTTCGCCATCAAGCTCGAGATAACCAGCCACAAGCGCGAAAAGCTCGCCGCTCAGCTCACCTGGCTCATCAACCGCAAGGAATTCGACGGGGTCGAAGAGCGCGAGAACGAGCGCTTCGACGTCGCCAACAAGGCGTCCATGCTCCACCTCGGCGACGGCCGTACCCTGCCCTGCGAACTCGCCGACATCTCGGTGACCGGCGCCTCCGTCATCACCAAGGCCCGTCCACCCATCGGCACGGAAATCGGTCTGGGCATGCAACGCGCCATCGTGCGTCGCCACCACGACAACGGCATCGGCGTGCAGTTCCTCAACCAGCAGGACTTCAGTGCTTTGAAGCCGTACCTGGAGTGACGGGGCGATGACACGTCAGGGCCGAATCGACGTTTGGAAGTTTCGCGCTTGCCACGGTGATGTCACGGCGTGCCATCATAGGTCTGGCAGTCTGTGGCGGCGGACAGCTGAGTTGCTTTGAGGGCGTAAGGTATGCAGCGTTTTCAGGTAATGCTCGTTGCGGTGCTGTCGTGGGCCGCTTTCGTGGTCGCGGCAGCCGCCGAGACCAGGACCTCCTCGTTCCCGGGCATGCGGCAGACCGCCTTCATGCGCGTGTTCGGTTCGGCCAGCCCGCCCTACGGCTTCATCCGCTTCTGCGAGATGCAGCCGGGCCATTGCTCGGCCGACCGCTTCCTCGAGGATCGCTTCACGGCGACGCCTGAGCATCTGAGCGAACTCGACGACATCAACCGGCTCGTCAATCGCACGATCACCCCGCAGACCGACCAGGATCTCTACGGCACCACCGAATACTGGACGTTGCCGACGACCTCCGGCGACTGCGAGGACTACGTTCTGTTGAAGCGCAAACTGTTGATCGCGAACGGTTGGCCGGCCTCGGCTCTCCTGATCACCGTGGTGCGCGACGAGGTGGGCGATGGCCACGCGGTGTTGACGGCACGCACCTCACAAGGCGATTTCGTGCTCGACAACAAGGCGAGCGACGTCCGCATCTGGCACCAGACGCCCTATCAGTTCGTGATGCGGCAGTCCTACGTCAATCCTCGCGTCTGGGTGTCGCTGGAAGAACATGCGCGCGACCGCCCACTCATCATGGCGGGCTCCGGCTCCGGCAACTGAGGGTAGCGCTTGGCGAAGCAAAGCCGCTTTGCCAGCATGCTACACAGATCAAGTCTCGGGTTGCGGCTGGAGCCGGGCCTTGCAGCGCTGCCAGTTCTGGACGTAGCGGCCGGCCGCGCCCGAGAACCGAGCCACCTCGTCTTCGGACAATTCCCGCACGATGCGGCCGGGCGAGCCCAGCACCATCGAGCGCGGCGGGATGACCTTGCCTTCCGGGATCAGCGTATTGGCTCCCACCAGCGACCCCTCGCCGATGACGACGCCATTGAGCAGGATCGACCCGATGCCGATCAGGCTGCGGGCGCCGATCGTGCAGCCGTGCAGCATGACCATGTGGCCGACCGTGACATCCTCGCCGATCATCATGGGGAAGCCAGGGTCGGTGTGCAGCACCGAGCCGTCCTGGATGTTGGAGCGGGCGCCGATCCGGATCTCCTCGTTGTCGCCGCGGATGACCGCGCCGAACCAGACGCTGGCATCCTCCTCGATCACCACATTGCCCAGAACCGTGGCGTTCGGCGCCACCCAGTAGCGGCCCGAGGCGGGGGTGCGGACTCTGGCATCCAGGGAGTAGAGCGCCATGCCGCTCAGCCTTCGCTCAGGTCGTCGGCCAGGATCGCCATCTGGAACTGGTACTCGGTCTCGCCGTCCTCCACGATCTTGTAGAGGGTGGCGACGAACTCGCCGGCAATGAAGATCTCGGCCATGTCCTTTTTCTTCGGCTGCGCCTTCACCTCGAGCGAAGGAGCCCCGAACGTCTTGCGCAGGTAGGTCTGCAGCTTGCCGATCTCGTTCTTGTCCACAGTCGTCGCACTCCTCATCAAGTCGTAGGCCGCGGCCGCTCGTTCGTGCCGATTTCGTGCCGGGTTTGGCAGAGTTGGCGGCGCCGCGCAATCTGGCATGCGAGACAGATTCAACCGCCGTCGACGTCGAGGGCGTCGATCGGGACGAAGGCCTGATCCATGACGCGCGCCGGCTCAGAGCAGCCGGCATCCCCGACGATCCGGGCCGGCACGCCAGCGACCGTCGTGTTGGGCGGCACGTCCTTCAGCACGACGCTGCCGGCAGCGATCCGCGAGCAGTGGCCGACGACGATGTTGCCGAGTACCTTGGCGCCGGCCCCGATCAAGACGTTCGGGCCGATCTTGGGATGCCGGTCGCCAGTCTCCTTGCCGCTGCCGCCGAGCGTGACTGAGTGCAGGAACGAGCAATTGTCGCCGATCACCGCCGTCTCGCCGACCACGAATCCGGTCGCGTGGTCCAGCATGATGCCGCGACCGAAGCGGGCGGCCGGGTGGATATCGACGCTGAACAGCTTGGACGACTGGCTCTGCAGATAGAGCGCGAAGTCGTGGCGGCCGGCATGCCATAGCGCATGTGCGAAGCGATACGTCGCCAGCGCGTGGAAGCCTTTGAAATAGAGCAGCGGCTCGATGTAGCGCGAGCAGGCCGGATCGCGATCGTAGACGGCCGCGAGGTCGGCCCGGAAGGCATGCCCCAGATCCGGCTTTTCGGCGAGCACGGCCTCGAACGTCTTGGAGATCAACTGGGCGTCGACGTCGTTGTGGTCTAGGCGCTGGGCCAGACGATGCACAACGGCCTCTTCCAGCGTCTGATGGCTGAGCACGGTGGCGAACGCAAAGCTGCCCAGCGCCGGCTCGCTGCGCATCAGGGCCTCCGCCTCGGCGCGCAACGCCGACCAGATCGGGTCGTGGGTCTCGATGCCGCTTGCCCGTGCCGGCTTTAATGTGTGTGCCATGGCCTTGCCTTTCCCGCGGCGGATCAATTGCTCGATTGCTGCGCTAGCGACTGCGTTACGCCGCGTCAACGTCAGATGGTTGCAATCAGGTCGAGGTGTCGCACGATCCCGTTCCCACAATGTGCGACGTGTCACCAATGCGAACAACCCCTCGCCTGACTGCCGGAGGTTGGTTATTTCTCCCGCCTGAGGTGTTGCTGAGGAACCAGGGCATGAGTGTACCCCATCCTGCCGAACCGTTCGCCTTGCAGCCACACCAACTTGCGGTGCCGGGAGCGACAGTCGTTCTGGCGCCTCTTGGCCCAGGCGAGGCCGAGATCATCAGCGCTGCCTTGGCGGCCATGGAGCCGTGGAGCGTCTATCCGCTGACGGCAGCGGCCCTCGGACAGTTGGCGACCCGCACTGACGACGGCGCCCGCCCCTTCGCTCTGCGTCTCGACGGCGCGCTTGCCGGGTTCCTGCTGGTCCGCCCGACCTTCCTGCGCGGCCCCTACGTGCAGATCCTCGCCGTCCTGCCCGGACATCAG
>JBGSQO010000211.1:0-12814 GCA_041738055.1 Filomicrobium sp. | reverse complement strand
GCCTCGATCGCCGCCCCGCCCGTATCGCCCGATGTCGCGCCGACGATGGTGGCGCGCGCGCCGCGCTTCTCCAGCACGTGGTCCATCAGCCGGGCGAGCAGCTGCATGGCGACGTCCTTGAACGCCAACGTCGGCCCGTGGAACAACTCCAACACGAACACGCCGGGCGCGATCTGAACGAGCGGCGTCGTCGCCTGATGCCCGAACGTCGCGTAGGCGTCTTTGGCCATCCGGGCCAGCGCGTCGCGCGGGATGGCGCCCCCCGTGAACGGCTCGATCACGCGAACGGCGATATCGGCGAACGGGGCTCCGGCAAAGTCCGCAATCTCGGCGTGGGTCAGCTGCGGCCAGCTCTCCGGCAGGTAGAGCCCCCCGTCGCGGGCAAGCCCCGCCAGCAGGACGTCCTCGAAGCCGAGCCTGGGCGCCTGCCCCCGTGTCGAGATGTAGTGCAAATCTTGCCCCCTTGGGTCGTCCGGTCGGAGCCGGCACCCTAATGCGGCGGTCCGGTGCCAACAAGCGGCAAGTCGGTTCAGTGAAGGCGGGGGCTGCGCGCCCCCGGACCCCGCGCAGGCATAGCCTGTTGTCTCCAAGTGGTGGTTCCAAGGGCCATGCCCTTGGTGTGGTCGAGGGGCAAAGCCCCCGCACTTCACTCCGCCACGCGCGCCCTGAGCCGCGACCACGCGAACGCCACGTAAACACCGAGCAGCGTCAGCGCCAGGCCGTACCAGGTGACGGCATATTCCAGGTGGCGGTTGGGAATCTCCGGCGCGGAAGCGCCCGGCCGGGGCCAGCCGTCGGCAGCGACGCCTTCGACCGTGCGCGCCTCGATGAAGAAGGGTTCAGCTTCGACGCCGCCCTTGGGGAACGCGCTGGCGTGCATCCCAGCGAGGTCGCGCCAGTACCACAGGTTGCGGGCAACATCGTTGTCGGGATCGAAGCCGCCCCGCTCTGCCGGCGCGCGGACGAGGCCGACGACCTCGATCGGCCCGGTGGTCGTCGTTGGCGCCTGACCACGCATCCGGTCCGGTAGGAAGCCGCGATTGACCCAAACGACGCGGCCCGGCCCGACGGTCAGCGGCGAATAGACATCGCTGCCCGGGCCGAACTTGGGATGCGGCGCGTAGTAGAGCTTCGCCACGTCTCCGGCGAATGCGCCGCGAACCGTGACGGGCGTGTACTCGGTGTCGTCCGGCGACGTCCGCCAATCCGCGCGAGCCTGCTCCAGCGCGATCGGCGCCCGATCCTGGCGCGCGCTGACGGCGGCGATCAGCCGATCCTTCCAGGCCTTTCGCTGCAATTGCCACGTCCCCAGCGAAACGAGAATCGCCAGCCCGAGGATCGATAAAACAGTCGGCCAGACGAGACCGGCGGAGCGGAAGCGTATCAGCATGAGCGCGTGCGCCCTCGGTTTTTTCTCATTTGCGCCTTCCGACACTCGTTCCGAGAGCCGGCCGGAAGGCGCGGTCTGCCGAGAGCGGGGCGTCAGAAAATCGTTCGGTTGGTATGAGCCAAGCTGAGACAGAACCCCGTCCGCTACGACTTCGGCCCCGACTTGTCGACGAGCTTGCCTTCTTCGGCCTTGTGGTGGAACTGCAGCGCGATCAGCACGGCCTTGAGAAAGCGCAGCAGGCCGAGCGCCAGGATCGGGGTCACGATGCCCCACAAGACCACATGCACCCACAGCGCCGGCTCGAAACGGAATTCCACCCACAGCGCGCCGCCGAGCACCAGGAAGCCGAGAATGAAGATGGCGAACACGGCCGGGCCGTCGCCGGTATCGACGAACTTGTAGTCGAGCCCGCAGGACGTGCAGCGCTCGCGCATGTTGAGGAACATCTGGAACAGCGGACCCTTGCCGCAGCGCGGGCAGCGCCCCATCAGCCCGGCGCTAAAGGCCGATACTTCGGAATGCTGCTCGCTCATGGCGTCTGCCTCGATGTCAGGTTGGCTGATCGGATTCAACTTTAGCGTAGTTCGACATGCAAAAGGCGGCCGTGGGCCGCCTTTTCACATTCGCGATCGAGGCGCACCTTGCCCCTCGAGCCGTCCGCTCACCAGCCGCCGGGATGCCGCGAGACGATTGGACGCCCCCGCCATCCCGGACGACAGCCGTCAGTGCCCGGCGCCTGCGTTGGCGCCTGCGCCCCAGACGTAGATTGAGGCGAACAAGAACAGCCAGACCACGTCGACGAAGTGCCAGTACCAAGCGGCTGCCTCGAAACCGAAGTGCTTCTGCGGCGTGAAGTGGCCCCTCAGAGCGCGGATGAGACAGACGAACAGGAAGATCGTGCCGATGATAACGTGCGCGCCATGGAAGCCGGTCGCCATGAAGAACGTGGCGCCATAGATGTGGCCATGGAAGTTGAACGCGGCGTGGCCATACTCATAGGCCTGACAAGCCGTGAAGATCATGCCGAGAATGACGGTGAGTGTCAGGCCCCACACGAGCTGGTCGCGCTTGTTCTCGAGCAACGCGTGGTGCGCCCAGGTCACGGTGACGCCCGACAGGAGCAGGATCAGCGTGTTGACCAGCGGCAGGCCCCAGGGGTCGAACGTCGACTTGAAGTTCTCGGCCGGCTGCGGCGGCCAGTGCCCGCCGGTCAGCTCATTGCGCTGTACGAGGCCGATCTGCTCGACCATGTTCTGCGGCTGGAACACGCCGGCCGGGAACAGGGCCGCATCGAAGTAGGCCCAGAACCAGGCAACGAAGAACATCACCTCCGAGGCGATGAACATGATCATGCCGTAGCGCAGGTGGAGTTGCACCACCGGCGTGTGGTCGCCATGGTGGGATTCGGAAACGACGTCGCTCCACCAGCGGTACGCGAAGTAAGAGACCGCGGCGAAGCCCGCGAGAAAAGCATAGGGGCCGCTGATACCGAACAATCCGCCCTGCGTGGTGCGCATCCACGCAATTGCGCCGACCGCCATCAAGAAGGCTGCCATCGAAGCGAAAATGGGCCATGGGCTCGGATCGAGCAGGTGGTAATCGTGGTTCTTGGCGTGGCTATCGGCCATGGTGGTGTCTCCCTGTCCCCTTTGGTCGTTGTGTCCTCGCCCGCCTGCGTCGCGGCCAATTGGGGCCTTGAACATCGCGGGCTGTCGCGCGCCCCGGCCGGCCCCGTCACGGGGACCTGCCTCCTACTCCGCTTCAATCCTCAACCGCCGCCGAGGACTGCCGGTGCCGGTTTGACGGCAACACCCGCACTCTGCTTCGGCTTGTCGACCGGGAAGAACGTGTAGGACAGCGTGATTTCGCTGATCTTCTGCGTGTTGCTGTCGGTGGCGAGCGCCGGATCAACGTAGAAGCTCACCGGCATCTCGACGGTCTCGCCGGGTGCCAATGTCTGCTCGGTGAAGCAAAAGCATTCGATCTTGTTGAAGTAGACGCCTGCCGCCTCTGGCGAGACGTTGAAGCTCGCCGTTCCCGTGATCGGGCCACCCGACGTATTGGTCGCCACATAGGTCGCCAGCTTGTTCTCGCCGAGCTTGACCTCGACTGTGCGCACGACCGGCTTGAACTCCCACGCAAGCCCGCGCGACACGTTGGCGTCGAATCGCACGGTCACGGACTGATCGGATACCGTCTCAGAAGGACGGACGGCGACCTGTGTCGTACCGCCGAAGCCCGTCATCTGGCAGAACATCCGGTAGAGCGGAACCGCAGCATAAGCCATTCCGGCCATGGTGAGGACCACAGATGAGCAAACGACGACCACCTTACGGTTGGCCCGGTTCATCTGCGTCAGTCTGGCGGTGTTCTGGTCCATGGCTTTGCGCGGGTCTTTCCTGGTCTTCACATCCGTGGTCGTCACATCGCCCGGTTGAGCACGTTACCGCCGAGCCGCACGATCGTCGCCACGTAGAAAATCACGACGAGGGCCGCGAGCGCGAACCCGATGGCGATCGACCGCACTTTCTGGCGAGCCTTGCGCAGGTCCTCTTCGTTGCCGTTCACGCTCATATCCGATCAGGCTCCAGTCAGAGGTGCAAGGAGCCGCGGCACGGCATGCTCACCGAGCAGGACCGCGAACAGGGCGAACAGATAGAGGATCGAGAACAGGAACAACCGCTTGGCCACGCGGTCGGCCTCGCGCCCCTCGGTCACGCGGGTGACGTCGTAGGCGAGCCAGAGGAAGATGACGCCGAGCACGCTGGAGACTGCCAGATAAACCGGACCGCCGAGGCCGATGAACCAGGGCGAAATCGCCGTCGGCACGAACAGCAGCGAGTAGATCATGATCTGGCGGCGTGTCTCAGGGAGACCGGCGACGACGGGAAGCATCGGCACGCCGACGCGCTCGTAATCGCGGCAGCGGTAGAGGGCGAGCGCCCAGAAGTGCGGCGGCGTCCACATGAAGATGATGAGGAACATGACGACGCCCTCGATGGAGACATCGCCCGTGACGGCGGCCCAGCCGATCATCGGCGGGAAGGCGCCTGCGGCCCCTCCGATCACGATGTTCTGCGGCGTCCGCCTCTTGAGCCACATGGTGTAGACGAAGATGTAAAACGCGATGGTCAGCGCCAGCAGCGCGCCCGCCGTCCAGTTGATCAGCACGCCCAGCGTCAGCACCGACGTCACCGAAAGCACGACGCCGAAGCTCAGCGCCTCGTCTTCGGTGACCCGGCCGCGCGGGATGGGGCGGGCTGCCGTGCGCGCCATGTTGCGATCGATATCGGCATCATACCACATATTGAGCGCGCCCGACGCGCCGGCTCCCACAGCAATGGCGATCAGTGCGATCAACGCCAAAACCGGATGCAGACCGCCGGGTGCCGCGACAAGGCCGGTAAGCGCCGTAAAGACGACCAGCGACATCACCCGCGGCTTCATGAGGTCGAGGAAATCGCCGACCGACGGCGCCTCGCCAACCACGGTGGGCCCAATCTCGACATCGCTTGCCGCGGCGACCGCTGCTTGTGAACCTGAAGATGCCATTCCCGCCCGTTCCGTCCTTGGCCGTCGTCTTGGGCCGTCGTCTTGATTATCCGGATGCGTTGCAGCACCCGTTGCGGTCGTTGGAAACCTGAAGGGTCCGGGCGGCCAGCCGAGAGAGCCAACCGCCCGAGCCTCAATCGTCAGTGATGCTCCGTTGCCTTGATGCGCGGCAGCGTCTCATAGCAGTGGAACGGCGGCGGCGAGGTCAGCGTCCACTCCAGCGTGGTTGCGCCGACGCCCCACGGATTGTTACCGACCCGCTCGGTGCGACGCAGCGCGACGATGAGACCGATCACGAAGCAGATCGTACCGACGGCCGTGATGTAGGAGCCGATCGAGGACACCTTGTTCCAGAAGGCGAAACCATCCGGATAGTCGATGTAGCGGCGCGGCATGCCAGCGAGGCCGAGGAAGTGCTGCGGGAAGAACAGGATGTTGGCGCCGATGAAGGTCAGCCAGAAGTGCAGCTTGCCCCAGAACTCCGAGTACATCTTGCCGGTCATCTTCGGGAACCAATAGTACCAGCCGGCGAAGATCGAGAACACGGCACCGAGCGACAACACGTAGTGGAAGTGGGCGACCACGTAGTAGGTGTCGTGGAGCGCGCGGTCGACGCCGGCGTTGGCCAGCATCACGCCGGTGACGCCGCCGACGGTGAACAGGAAGATGAAGCCCAACGCCCAGATCATCGGCAAGCGGAACGAGATCGAGCCGCCCCACATGGTCGCGATCCAGGAGAAGATCTTCACGCCGGTCGGCACCGCGATCACCATGGTGGCAAACACGAAGTAGGCCTGCGTCTCCACCGAGATGCCGGCGGTGTACATGTGGTGCGCCCACACGACGAAGCCGACGAGACCGATGGCGACCATCGCGTAGGCCATGCCGAGGTAGCCGAACACTGGCTTCTTCGAGAACGTGGAGACGATCTGGCTGATGATGCCGAAGCCCGGCAGGATGAGAATGTAGACTTCCGGGTGCGCGAAGAACCAGAACAGGTGCTGGTAGAGCACCGGATCGCCACCGCCCGACGCGGTAAAGAACGTCGTGCCGAAGTTACGGTCGGTCAACATCATGGTGATGGCGCCGGCGAATACCGGCAGCGACAGCAGCAGCAGGAACGCCGTCACCAGAACCGACCAGACGAACAGCGGCATCTTGTGGAGCGTCATGCCCGGCGCGCGCATGTTGAAGATCGTGGTGATGAAGTTGATGGCGCCCAGGATCGAAGACGCGCCGGCAACGTGCATGGACAGAATGGCGAAATCCATGGCCGGGCCGGGCGAGCCGGTGGTCGACAGCGGCGGATACAGTGTCCAGCCACCGCCCACACCATGCCCGCCACTATCACCTTCGACGAACAGCGACATCACGAGCAGCGCGAACGCCACCGGCAGCAGCCAGAAGGAGATGTTGTTCATGCGCGGGAACGCCATGTCGGGCGCGCCGATCATGAGCGGAACAAACCAGTTGCCGAAGCCACCGATCATCGCCGGCATGACCATGAAAAAGATCATGATGATGCCGTGGGCGGTGACGAACACGTTGAAGAGGTGTGGGTCGGTCGCGAAGATCTGGATGCCTGGATCCTGCAGCTCCATGCGCATCGCCACCGACAGCGCGCCGCCGAACAGGCCGGCGCAAATGGCGAAGATCAGATAGAGCGTGCCGATGTCTTTGTGGTTCGTGGAGTAGAGCCAGCGCTTGACGAAGCTCGTCGGAGCGCCGTGGTCATCATGACCCGCGTGAGCGGTGCTGCCCATGGTGCGATAGCCTCTCGGTTTTCCCTGCGAAAATTCTGTCATCCCACGGGACGCAGCGACCGCAGCCGCTGGGTCCCGGGGCGTGCGATTACTGAGCGGTGGCGACTGTCTTGATCCCGGCCTGCTCGAGCGCGGCCTGCTGCAGGATCTTCTTTGCGCCCTTCTTGTCCTTGGCCTTAACGGCGGCCGTCCAGGCATCAAAGGTGGCCTGCTTTACGACGCGCACGGTGATCGGCATGAAGGCGTGGTCCTTGCCGCACAACTCCGAGCACTGGCCGTAGTAGACGCCCTCGCGCGTGGCCTGGAACCACGTCGATGTAAGGCGGCCGGGTACGGCGTCGGTCTTGCTGCCGAAACTGGGCACGGTCCAGTTGTGCAACACGTCCTGCGCGGTGACGAGCACGTGCACGACCTTGTTGAGCGGCACGACGACCTCGTTGTCGGTGGCCAGGTTGCGCGGGTAGTCGAGGCCCGTCTCGGCCTTCAGACTGGCGCGCTCATCGTCCGATAGCATGACGGCGTCGAAGGTATGGCCACCGAGGTCAGGGTACTCATAGGACCAGTACCACTGATAGCCGGTCGCCTTGATGGTGAGATCCGGCTTCGGATAAGAATACTGCAGGTTCAAGAGCTTGAACGACGGCACGGCGATGATGACGAGGATGATGATCGGGATGACGGTCCACGCCACCTCGACCGCCGTGTTGTGCGTGAAGCGCGACGGCTCGGGGTTCCTCGTCTCATTGAAACGCCACATCACGTAAACCATCAGTCCCAGCACGAAAATCGTGATGAGCGTGATAATGATCGTGACGTTGTTGTGGAACGACTGAATGCTCTCGGCGACCGGCGAGGCCGGCAGCTGCATGCCGAACTGTCCGTCGACCGGCTGGCCATAGGTTGCGGCGACCGCCGGCATGGCGAGTGCGATCAGGGCTGCCGCCGCCACCCCCGTCAACGACATGAGCGAACCGATCGTGGTTGGCTTCATCATCTGGCTCCCAGAATGCGCCCAGCCGTAGCCGGGTCCTCCCCTTGTTCATCGGATAAGGCCAGTTGCGACGCATACGGCCCGCGCGGGCCGGATGATCGGCACTCGCGACGGTCGTCGGGCAGTCGAACGATCAATGCGATCGTCTCCCGGCACTCCTCCCCATGTGCAGTGAACACAAACGGGTGGCGTGGCTCAAGTCAATCGAAATGCGGCATAACCCCGCGCTGCCGGATCAGATTGCGATTGGTCAAGGACGCAGGCCCCGACTAGCGTCCCGAGCGGTGTCGGGAGCTGGTCCCAATTTGGCCGCTTTGATCTTCGAGACGACGGGCGAAGGAACGGCCGAGGCGGGCCGCTCCGCATTCATCCGCGCGACCCAGATATCGTCAGGACTGGTGCGCCGTATCGCCCCGGGGAGGCATACGTGCAGGGCTCGACCGTTGACCATGTCCACAGGGTGGCCGTCCGTGCGTGCGGTCCTGCGCCGTCGGCGTTGCGCTGGCCGCTCGCTGGCGCTGGCCGGGCATTTGCTGCCACGCTCCTCTCCGGTGCCATCCTGCTGGCCGGTCTCGCCGCCCCGGTGAGTGCCCAGAAGGTGCCACCGCCGCAGGGCCAGCCGGGCGACGGCCGGGTCCGCTCTCAGCATGGCGACTGGCAGATTGTGTGCAAGCCACCGCCACCGGGAGCATCCGCCGAGGTCTGCGCCATCGTGCAATCGGTCTCGGCCGAGGACCGCAACAACGTCGGCCTGACCATCTATTTCCAGCGCTTTTCCAACGGTACACAGGTGCTGCGCGTGTTCGCCCCGCTCGGCGTGCTGCTGCCGCCGGGCCTCGGCCTGAAGATCGACGGAGCCGACGTCGGCAACGCGCCCTTCCTGCGCTGCCACACGTTCGCCTGTTACGCGCAGGTGACCGTGGAGGAGCCGCTGGTCAAGCAGTTGCAGATTGGCAAGCAGGCGATTTTCATCATCTTCCAGACGGAGGAGGCGGGCATCGGCATCCCGATTTCACTGGCGGGCTTCGCCGATGCGATGAAGGCGCTCGCCAAGCCTTAAAGCGCCGCGGTCCGCCGCCGATTCCCGGAGGATGGATCGGCAGTGGATTCAACGGTTGACCACGGCCTTGTCCTGGCGATCGACCAGCCGACCCCAACCCTCGTCGTACTTGTGCACGATGTCGGTGGGCTGGCCCTCCGTCATCAGCGAGCGCTGCTCGTTGTGCCAGCGGAAGATGCCGCCGCTGAGATTGACGACACCGCGCGCGCCGGCCGCCTTCAGGCCGTCCTGCACGCGTGCGGCGAGCCGCGAGGAGCGCACCCCCACCGAGCAATACAGCACGAACGTCTTGCCCTGGGCCTGGCCGTCGAAGCGGCCGAGGAAACTCGAGGTCCACACGCCCGGATCGACCCGAACGGCTCCCGGCAGGTGACTGACGCCAAACTCCGCCGCCTCGCGCACATCGAGGAGGACGACATTGGGATCGGCGAGCAGACGCTCGATCTCGGCCGGATCGGCATGCTGAACGCCCGCATAGTCCTGGCGCACGGACTGTTCGACCTTGGTCAGGGGGTGCATCGTGCGGTTTGTGCCCGTCTCGCGCCGGCCATCGTCGGCCGCTGGACTGCCGGCCAACAAAAAGCCGAGCGCGCCACCCGCAATGACCGTCGCCGCGAAGAGCGCGACTGCAGCCGTGCGCCGGCCTGTGACGTCAGCCATCTTCAGCAGCAGCGGTCGTTGGGTCATTGAATCGTTGTCCTCCGAGGGGCGGAGCGATCCGCCTCCCTTCGGAAGTATACTCAGGCTCATGCGGCTTGCAACTCACGCCCTGTCCGCAGTCGCGCACGACCGCGTGATCAGGCGCCGTGCACCATCACCCTGGCGACCGATTGCAAGTGTCGGTTCAGGCGACGACCCGATGGTGGGCGCCCTCGGATTTACCCGAGTTCGACCGCCGACGGGCCGGCTCCTTGCCGCCGTTGACGGGCGAAGGAAGGGCGATGTAGTCGCGCTCGCGCGGCGGAGCGGTGAGGGGCTCGACTGCATGACCGGCAGCTTCGGGCGCGGCCTCGACAGCGGCTGCCTGCGGCATGATGCCTGTGACGGAGGACATCGCCTCGACCATGCGGCCCGAGGTCTCGGCGTACTGCTCGAAAGCCGTCTTCAAGTACGCCGCCTGAACCCGCGCGAGGGCATCCGGCGTGCGGCACTGGGCAAGCTCGGCCGGCATGTCGAGCATGGCCTGGGCGCGGCGGCTCGCGAGGCCCCACAACTCCAGCTGGCAATGCGCCAAGCTCTTGGCGGCCTTCTCGTACTGAGCCGCACCCGGAGTGGGTTGAGCGAAGTAGCCTTGCCAAGCGGATTGCCAGGCGCCAAAGCCGAACTCGTTCATGGTCTTCATGACTGTCATGGCGCTACTCCCTGATGCGCGCCGCCGGGGGGGACGACGCTCTGATGTGACATATAGCGCACCTTTTGCGACGCAACCTTGATGCAGCGCAACAAATCAACAGTCTTGTGTGACATTGCGTCGCTGCGATGCAGCAAAGCCCACCCATCGCTTCCGGTCGGCGCCAAAATACAACCCAAAGAATACCTATTCTGCAATGCTGTTCTACCTATAATTGTATTTTGGCATGTTACGCATAAATCCGAAGCCCACGTAGCTAATTCATGGTAAACGACAGTTACGTCGTCGCTTGTTGTCGCCGTTGTCGTTGCCTCAGTGCGTGCGTTTGCCATGGATAGCTTGCGAAGATGCGCGTTTATGCGCCCCAGCGGCGCAAACCCGACCAGATTTAACTTCTGGTTGCTGGCTCTTGCAATGTTTCTACTTACGATTGAACCGTCTCACGCGGCAAGCCGCTGGTGGGACACGCTGATGAGCAGCGATACGGCGCGGGAAGAGGAAGCGGCAGCCGTCGAGGACACTGACCGGCACTCGGAAATCTGGGCGGGCGCCGATGTCGGCCGCAACGTCTGGCTCGCCTACACCGGCACCACGCTGGCTCCCTTCGGCGATATCCACGAGCCAGGCTGGCGGCTCAGGTTCGTCGGCGGGTATGGGGGGTATCGGTACGAGAGCTTCGATTATGCGAGCGCCACGACCAGCCGACACCGCGCCGAGGTCACGTTTGCGGATGCCCTGGTCGGCTATCTGTGGCGGCTCGATCCGCTGATCGTAAAGGCCTTCATCGGCGCCGGAATGATCGACCACAAGATCGAGCCGCTCGACAGACTCAACCTCGCGCAAGGCCCCGATCTTGGCGCCAAGGGCGTGCTCGAGTTGTGGTTCAACGTCGGCGAAAAAGGCTTTGCGTCTCTCGATCTCTCCCTGACGTCTGCCCATCTGACGCGATCGGCGCGCGGGCGTGCCGGATACAGGCTCATGCCGGACGTGTCGGTCGGCGTCGAGGCCGGGATCAACGGCGATCGGCAGGCCGACTTCAAGATGTCGGAGGAGCAGCCGAGCCACCGCACCGAGGCCTGGGACTATGTGCGCGCTGGCGCCTTCGCGAGATATGAATGGTATGGTGGAGAAATCTCGGCGTCGGCAGGCCTCATGGGAGATCTGCGCGAGGCTCGGGACAAAGCCGGCCCCTACGCCACCATCAATTGGATCAAGCAGTTCTGATCCCCTCTCCGATATCCGTCATGCCGAACGCCCTGCGAGGCCCGATGCACCGAAAGCAGCTTGTGACGACGACCGCTCGCGCCCTGGCCTTCACCCTGCTCCTCGCCGTAGCCCTTGCCGGTCCGGCACAGGCCGAGACCTGCGCTGAGGCCAAGGTCAGTGCGCGCGGCGAACCGGCCAGCCTCGAGTGGCTCGCGCGCACCAAGGCTCGCGCCAACTGGCGGGCGAAGGTGCGCGCCATGTCAGAGCTCGGCGATCCCTTTGCCAATTTCGATCGCGCGAAGGAGTCCAACGAGTGGTGCACCGCCGGCCCGTCCGGAACCGTCTGCCAGCTCGAGGCCATTCCGTGCCGCAAGGACTAATCGCCAGACAACTGGCGTTCCATATGCCAGAAAAAACAGCCTCTTGTCGCAGTTGACCGCCCGTCGCGAGACCTCCATATCAGCGATGTCGCATGCTGTGCGGGAGAGACCGAGGGAAACCTCGGCGCCGAAGGAGCAACCGCCCCGGAAACTCTCAGGCAAAAGGACCGCTCGGCGACACGACACTCTGGAAAGCGGCTGGAACACTCGTTTCTCCGGCCCACCGACGAGGACAAGGCGCTGCTCGACCGCTCGAACCGGTTGCCAGCACCCAATCTTTCAGGTCACAGGACAGAGGGGGCTCACGGAAGGCGTGGCTGATCCGCGCTGGTGTCGAGCCTGGAGGACCCTGTCGTGACGAGCCCACCCACACCGCCTGAGACTGCCGCCACGCCATCCGCGACGCTGGCCCGCACCCCGCTCTATGATCTCCACGTCGAGCTTGGCGCCAAGATCGTGCCGTTCGCCGGCTACGAGATGCCCGTGCAGTACCCTCCCGGCGTGCTGAAGGAGCACCTGTGGACGCGCGAGCACGCCGGCCTGTTCGACGTCTCGCACATGGGGCAGGTGACGGTCCGCTCCAAGCTCAACGGCGAGCCGGAAGCCGCCGAGGCCTTGGAACGGCTGATTGCCGCCGACGTGATCGGCATCCCGCCCGGCCGTCAGCGCTATGGTCTGTTGACCAACGACGAGGGCGGCATCCTCGATGACCTGATGATCATGAACCGCGGCGACCACCTGCTGGTGATCGTGAATGCCGCGCGCAAGGAGCACGACTGGCGCCATCTCGACGGCTACCTGTTCGATCTGTGCGAGATCCGCCTCGTCGATCGCGCGCTGCTGGCCCTGCAGGGTCCCAAGGCGGAGGCGGCACTCGCCAAGCTGGCGCCGGCCTGCCGCGACATGCGCTTCATGGACGTGGCCGATGTCTCGATCCTGGGCCATGACGCGATCATCGTCCGCTCCGGTTACACTGGCGAGGACGGCTACGAGATATCCCTCACCAACGAGGCCGCCCGGCCGGTCGCGGAGGCGCTGCTGGCGGACCCCGACGTCGCCCCCATCGGCCTTGGCGCTCGCGATTCGCTGCGGCTGGAAGCCGGCCTCTGCCTCTACGGCTC
>JBGSQO010000186.1:0-3962 GCA_041738055.1 Filomicrobium sp. | reverse complement strand
TCGATGCCGCCGAGGCGGAGGTTTTGGCGAAGGCCGGGGCCGTCATGATCGACGTGACCCCGCAGGCGCCGAAGCCGGCCGGCCTGCCCAAGACGACGGTCTGGCGCATGCCCAAGCGCGAGACGATTGCCGGCGCGGTCTGGCTGGCCAACGTCGGCTATGGCGATCTCAACCCCGACTTCGAGGCCTACTTCCGCCGTCACCTCGGCCGCCTGACCGGCGGGGACATGGGAAAGCCGCTGGTCTTCTTCTGCCTCAGGGACTGCTGGATGAGCTGGAACGCGGCCAAGCGTGCGCTCGAGTGGGGGCATCGGAGCGTCGTGTGGTTTCCCGACGGCACCGACGGTTGGAAGGACTTCGGCCTAACGACGGAAGAGGTTTTGCCGGCGGAGTGAAGGGGGCGAGGTAGGGAGTAGGGGGTTATACCAACCGAACGAAATCCTGACGCATCGCGCTCGGTAGCCCGCGGCTTCCGGCCGGCTCTCGGAACGAGCGTCGGAAGGCGCAAACGTCAAGCGCATCAACTCATGCGGGCGCGGATGGCCTGGGCGAGTGCGAAAATGCGGCTCTCGATCAGCTGCGGGATCTCGCAGGCCAGCGGCAGGTTGTCCTGGCGCTCTTTGAAGACACGCGCATTCCAGTCGTAGGCCTCCTGCGCCGTGTCGACCTTGGGGGCTTCCACCTCGCCCTTCTCGGCGCGCTTGTGCAACTCCGCCAACTCGATGCCCTGCTCTTCGAGGCGCGTGGCGCGGGCTCTCTGGCGGACCTGGAAGCGCTCGATTCCGGCGATCACCTGACGGCGCACCTTGTTGGTCTCTTCCAGCGCGCCAGCAAACAGCAGCGTCAGGCGGCGGTCGCGGGCTTCGCCCTCGGGGGTCGCCTTGGCGAGGGCGTCGATTGCGGCCTCGATCTTGTCCATCTCCACGCGGCGGCTGACGAGGACGGGCACGAGCTTGCGCACCTCGTCGTCCTTCCACCAGTCCTTGATGTCATCGACCGGCGGGCCGTCCCACATCTGCGCCGACGTCAGGACCTCGACCTTGTGCTGAACGCAGGGCCAGTTGGCGTTGGCGTCGGCGCTCGTAGCCGCCGAGGCGGGCAGCAGCCAAGCCATCGCAAAGATGAGGGTCAGGAACGCGCGCACCATCGATCAACCTCCTCCCGGACCGCCGCGGCGGGCAATCAAACCCTTCGACGGATTATAAGCGAAAATCGCCGCACCCAGGAACAGCACGGTGCAGCCGGTCACGACAGCGAACGAAGTGAGGTCCAACTGCCCGTAGAAGGCGAAGCGGATCAGCTCGACGGCGTGCGTGAACGGGTTCAACTTGCAGATCTCGAACAGCAGCGGGCTCGATTCCCGGATGCGCCACAGCGGATAGAGCGCGGAGGAGGCAAAGAACATCGGGAAGATGACGAAGTTCATGACGCCGGCGAAGTTCTCGAGTTGGCGGATGACCGATGACATGAACAGGGCCAGCGCTCCCAGCATCAGGCCCGACAGGACGATGGCCGGCAGCACGGTGATGTAGCCCGCGTACTGCGCCGGGATGACGCCGAACAGGGCGTCACCTTCGGGTTGGATCTCCCAGAAGTAGGCGATCAGCAGGAAGGTATAGACCTGCAGCAGCGCGACCGAGACCCCGCCGAGCAGCTTGGAGACGAGCAGGAACCAGCGCGGAAACGGGCTGACGAGCAACGTTCGCATGGCGCCCGTCTCGCGGTCGTAGACCATCGAGAGCGAGGATTGCATGGCGTTGAACAACAGGATCATGCCGAGCAGCCCCGGCGTCACATAGGTCTCATACAACACGTAGGTCTGGTAGGGCGGGATGATCGACACGCCCAGCACCTGACGGAAGCCGGCGGCGAAGATGAACAGCCAGACCAGCGGGCGCACGAGGGCCGAGAAGAAGCGCTCGCGCTGGTGCAGGAAGCGCAGCACCTCGCGCCAGACGATGCCCGAGAAGCAGGCGAGATAGCCCGCAAGACCGATGCGGCGCTCGGATCGCGCCGGGCCGCTCGTCGTCTGATCGATATCGCCTGATCGGCTCTGCGCGGTCATGCGGCCTCCCGTTGGCTGCTGCCCGTCAAGGCGTTGAAGGCATCGCGCAGATTGGGTTGGCCGGTTGCCTGCCGCAGTCCGGGGACCGAGCCCTCGTACATCACGCGGCCCTTGTGGAGGACGACGACGCGGTCGGTCTCGGCGATTTCGTCGATGAGGTGGGTCGCCCACAGAACGCCGAGGTCGCGCTTGGCCACGAGGTCGCGGACGATCCCGATCACGCTCTCGCGCGAGCCGATGTCGAGGCCGACGGTCGGTTCATCCAGCAGCAGGACGCCCGGCTCGTGCATCATCGAGCGGGCGATCTCGACCCGGCGGGACTGGCCGCCCGACAGGGTGCGCACCTTGAGGTCGCCCTTTTCGGTGAGCCCAACGAGATCGAGCGCGGCAGCCGCCCGGCGGCGCCCTTCGGCGCTGGAAAACCCATGCAGGGCGCCGTGATAGGTCAGGTTCTGGCGCAGCGAGAGATCCTGGTCGAGAGTCTTGGACTGGAACACCACCCCCAACCGCTGCAGGGCAGCTGTCGGCTTGCGGCGCACGTCGTAGCCCAGGATCTCGATTTCGCCGGAAGTGTTGTCGTAAAGCCGGGTGATCAGCGCGAACAGCGTCGACTTGCCGGCGCCGTTGAGCCCGAGCAGGACTGTGAACGTGCCGCGCGGCACACTGAGGGAGACGTTATCGAGAGCCTTGGTCCCGCCGAAGCTGTGGGACACGCCGCGCACGACGAGTGCGGCCTCAGGCTTTTCGCTCTGCCGTGTCACCATCTGGTGCATTCCCCGAGCTTCTCCGCCCTGTGCGCGAGGCTCATGGCCCCGGCTCACTTTTGTTGCTTGGGCCGCCTGCTCAGGCCGACGACCTTGATCGTTCACTCGTCGGGCTTGCGATGGTCCCGGGTCAAGCGGGAAAAGTTCCCGACTTCGACCTCTGGACGCTGGTCCCACGTCAATGTCCGGCCGCGACGACGCCCCAGGGGTAGCGGCCGACGGTGATCGACTTGACGGCCCGCTCCTTGACGACGTCGATGACGGTGACGTCGTTGGACGATCCGTTGGTGGTGAACAGCAGCTTCTCGTCGGGCGTGAAGCCGAGGTTCCAGACCCGCTGGCCGACGAGAATGTACTTTTCGACCTTGTGGGTGACGGCATCGACGACGGCCACGCGGTTTGCCGGCCCCAGCGCCACGAAGGCTTTCTTGCCGTCCTTGGTGATGCGGATGCCGACCGGCTGGATCGCCTCGGGGGTGATGCCGGGGATCTCGAAGGTGATCTTCTTGGCGACCTCTTTCTTGACCGGATCGATGATGGAGATGGTGCCGCCGATCTCGGCGGAGACCCACAGTTCCGAGCCGTCGGCCTTGTAGACCGCCACGCGCGGCCGGTTGTCGACCAGGATGTTGGCGACGGTCTCGTTGGTGGCCGTGTCGATGAAGTGGGCCATGTTCGTCGTTTCCGACGTGTTGACGACGAACTTGCCGTCGGGGCTCACGGCCATGCCTTCCGGCTCGACGCCGACCGGCACCTCGGCGAGGATCTTGCCAGCGTCGATATCGACCACGGTGACGATGTTGTCGTCCTCGTTGGCGATGTACAGGGGATTGCCGGAGGGGTGCAGCGTGAACAGTTCCGGGTCCGGGCCCGACGGCAGCGTCTTGATGAAAGCGAAGGTCTTGGCGTCATAGACCTCGATGCGGTTGTCGTCGGAGGTGCACACGAGCACCCAGCTCTCGTCCTTGGCCAGCATGATGCCGCGCGGGCGCTGGCCGGTCTTGATGGTGTGGACGACCTTCAGGCTGTCGCTGTCGATGACCGAGACGGTGTTCTCCTTCTCGTTGGAGATGAACACCTTGAAGGCCTGGGCGGGGGCGGCTGCGGCGAGCGCGCCGGCGGCCAGGGCGAGG
>JBGSQO010000138.1:0-1547 GCA_041738055.1 Filomicrobium sp. | reverse complement strand
CCGTGCACCTGCCGACGGCGGCGACCGAACGAGGGCGCGTCCTGGCGGTCGGCCTGCACCGGGCGAGCGCCACTGCGGGCATGCTCGAACTCGTGCAGGTGGTTGACGTGGGCGTGCTCGCGGATAGCGGCGATGCGATCGTCCAGGCTCGGATGGGTGGAGAACAGGCCCTCGACGCTGCTGGAAAACATGATCGCCTGCAGCGTCGGATTGGAGAGTGCCAGTTCGTCGTGTCCGGAGATCTTGCGCAGCGCGGCGATGAGAGCGGCCGGGTTCTTCGTCAACTCGATGGCGCCGGCATCGGCGACGAACTCGCGCGTGTGGAGCACCATCGCCTTGACCAGGAACGTGATCAGCACGATGGCGGTGACGACGAGGCCGAGCGCGACCAGCACGGCACCACCGGCGGCGAGGTAGACGTAGAACAACAAGAAGCCGGAGATCAGCGGCGCCTTTTTGGCGTTCTCGAACATCTGCATCGGACGCGCCACGACGAGGTCGACGCAGGACTTCGTCACGGCCATCAGGCGGGAATCGCCATAGCGGATGTGGGTCAACTCATGCGCGATGACCGCCTCGAGTTCGCGGCTGTCGAGCTTCTGGATCAGCCCGGTGGTCAGGCCGAGCCGCGCTGTGCTGGGGGTGAGGCCGGAGGCGTAGGCATTGAGGCTCGGACTGTCGACCAGCTCGATGGCCGGGCAGGGCAGGCCGGCCGTCATCGCAAGGTTTTCGACGAGATTATAAAGCTGCGGGAACTCGCGCCGCTCCAACGGGCGGGCCCGCGTCGCATAGCGGATATAGAGCCCGTTCCACCATGTCGAGATGAGCAGATATGCGGCGGCGAACCAGACGAGGAACAGAGCCTCCTTGTCGAAGAACTCCATGCTGCCGAGGCCTCGGACCAACCGGTCCGCATCGGACTCCGCAGGGGCCGCTGTCTCGGCACCTGGGGTCGCGGGGGCGGCTGGACTGGTTGGTGCAGCCGCCGTCGGGGCTGGGGGCGAGACCTTCGGCCCGGACATGAACAAGCCATTCACATCGTGCGATCCGCCCATGGGACGCACCGTCGCCACATGATCGCTGAACCCGGCTGACCCCACGGATCGTGCCGCACCCCGCTCGGAGGCCGGCACAGCCGGGATGCCCATGGAACTCAGCAACGGGCTGTGGCCGAAGACCACCGGAATGATCCGGAACGAGGCCTGCAGCATCATGAACAGGAACAGGAACGACGAGACGAGGATCACCGCCTTGGCGTTGTTGCGCTGGATATGGCCATAGAGGCCGTTGACGGGCATCATTCTCGTTCTCGCTCCCCTAATTCACGCGTGGCGTGGCGATCCGCGCGGCGGGGGGCTCTCCCCCCGCCACGACGTTGCCGACCCTGGCCCTGGGATCAGACCTTGGCGGTCGCGCGCGCCTTGACGGCTGCGAGCCGCTCGGCAATTGCGCCGGTCCGGGCCACGCGATCGAGTTCCTGCAGCTTGCCGGCGGTCTCCCTCAGGGAATCAGCCTCCATGCCACCGGCGCCCGACATGCCGCCCATG
>JBGSQO010000111.1:0-1960 GCA_041738055.1 Filomicrobium sp. | reverse complement strand
GGCCAGCACGTCGGCGCGCATGACCATGCCGGCCCCTCCGCCAGCCGGTGTGTCGTCGACCGCTCGGTGCCGGCCGATGCCGAACTCGCGGATGTGGGTCGTCGTCAGCGACCATAGGCCGGCATTGAGTGCTTGGCCCGTCAGCGACAGGCCGAGCGGACCTGGAAACATCTCGGGGAACAGCGTGAGGACATGAGCCTGCCAGCAGGCTCTTCCGGGTTCGCGCTCTGGCCTGTGGGGCATGGTCACTCCTTCTTGCGCCTTGGGGGAGCGCTGTAGTGTGTGGCCAAGGAAAGTGCGGGGGCTGCGCGCCCCCGGACCACGCGCGGGGGATCACCCCGCATCCCTGCATCTGGGCGACGTGCGTGCCCTGAAGTCCCAGCAATGGTTCCAAGGCCTAAGGCCTTGGTGGGGGTCGAGGGGGCAAAGCCCCCCGCACTTCACACGCCCTCGACGACGACGATGTCGATGGTCCCCGCCCCCTGGCGAAGGGCCTTGGCCGCGGCATACTCGGGCGAGTGCGCGTAGCCGAGGGCTGCCTCGTAGCTCGGGAACTCGAGCACGACGTTGCGGGCGACGCCGTTGCCTTCGATGATTTCGCACTTGCCGCCGCGGACGATCGGCACGCCGCCGAATTTATCGAGCGCAATCTTGGACTTCGCCACGTACTGGCCCCATGCCTCCGGATTGGTGACGACGGCGTGCGCGATGACGTAACCCTTGGCCATGTCAGTCCTTGCTCCTAGTTTTCGATTGCCGCTCCGACAGCCCTGCCTCGATGTAGCGGACAAAGGTGCGCGCGGCCACTGCCGGGTCGTCCGCCTGGGCGATAGGCCGGCCGACGACGATATAGTCCGCGCCCGCTGCTAAGGCATGGTCCGGCGTCATCACCCGCTCCTGATCGCCCAGCGAGGCGCCGGCGAGCCGAATGCCCGGCGTCACGATCAGGAAGTCCGGGCCGACGGCGGCGCGTATGCAGGCGGCTTCCTGGCCCGAGGCGATGACGCCGTCGAAGCCGGCCGCTTCGGCCATGTGGGCGCGTTTCAGAACGAGGTCGGCTGGCGTGGTGCCGGCGGCGATGCCCTGCTCGGCCAGATCCTCGGCGGTCAGGCTGGTGAGGACCGTCACGGCGAGCAGCTTCATGGGGGAATTGCCCCGACCAGTGACTGCCGCCTTGAGCGACTTGGCATCGTGGCCGTGGATGGTGAGGCACGCGACGCCCAGTTCCGCGGCGCTTGCGACGGCGCGCTCCACCGTATTGCCGATGTCGAGGAACTTCATGTCCAGGAACACCGAGCGCCCGGCGGCTGCCAACTCGCGCGCCAGATCGAGCCCGCCGGCCATTACGAGTTCGAGCCCGATCTTGTAGAATGCGGCCTCGTCGCCGATTCGACCGATCAGCGCGCGCGCCTCCTCCACTTTCGGCACGTCGAGCGCCACGATGAGCCGGGCGCGGGCATCGTCATCGGTTTGCATGGTGCTCAGTTCGCCACACCCTTGTCGCGCGCCAGCTTGGCGAGTGCAACCTCCGGACGCGCGCCCAGGTGGCCGATCACTTCGGCGGGCTTGGAAAACGACTCGCGCGACCACCATCGCAGGTTATAGGCCATGTCGATCAGCATCCCCGCGCCGGTGCCGCCGCAGACGCTGCTGGCGATATGCACCGCCGGAGCGCCGTCGGAGGCCAGAACGAACTGGTCCGGCTGCTCTTCCACGATCTGCTGCGTGCTCGTCCGAAGACTGCTGAAGCGGGTCGCGACCGCCTCGTGAATGATCGTCTCACGCAGTTCGAAGAACACCAGCCGTCCAAGCCGGGGAATGCCCTGGCAACCGTAGTCCGCGAACGTCGCGTCCTCACGGAAACCCCGCATCCAGTCGAGATGGGGATGAAACTCGGGGAAGCTGGCATTGTCGCGGACCACCTCACCGACATCGACGTGATGAAAGAGGTTGATAAAGT
>JBGSQO010000087.1:0-1624 GCA_041738055.1 Filomicrobium sp. | reverse complement strand
CGGCCTCGCCTCCATCGACGAGAGCGCGCGTCGGGGGGAGATGCCGCGCGGCCTCGTGCAGCGGCTGGCCCGGCAGAAGGCGGAAGTCGCGCGCGATCAGATCGCCAACGACAAGGACATCGCGGATGCCTTCGTGCTGGCGGCCGACACCATCGTCGCGGTGGGGCGCCGAATCCTCATGAAGCCGCAGTTCCTGGAGGAGGCGGTGCAGTCGCTGCAACTCCTCTCCGGGCGCACGCACACGGTGCTCACCGGCATCTGCCTGCTCACCCCCGATGATCGGGCCCGCATCAAGGTCGTCGAGACGCGGGTGCGCTTCAAGCATCTGTCGCGGGCCGAGATCGAGGCCTACATCGCCTCGCGCGAGTGGCGCGGCAAAGCCGGCAGCTATGCCATCCAGGGACTCGCCGGCTCGTTCGTGCAGAAGATCGTGGGGTCCTACACCAACGTCGTCGGCCTGCCGCTGACGGAAGTCGTCGGCCTGCTGGCGGGCGAGGGTCTGCCGGTGCACTACAACTGGATCCGGGCCGCCGACTCCGAAGATGCGTAAGGTCACGAGGTCGGCAAGAAGCAAGGTGAGCGATGGCAGCAGACGATGAGCAGGAGGGCAAGGTCGGCGCCCGCATGGCCAAGCCCGCGACCGCCAAGCGCGAGACGGGGGCGGCCTGCCCGATCTGTCGCCGGCCAGCCAAGACGGATTTCCGGCCGTTCTGCTCCAAGCGCTGCGCCGATGTCGACCTGTCGCGTTGGCTGAGCGGGGTTTACGTCATTCCCGGCGGCGGCGCGGATGCCGACGAGGACGGCGACGACGATGTGGCGCTGACGGCAGCCCGCTCGCCCTCGGGTCGTGGCGATCCGACCGAAGAGAACCGCGGCTGACGGCCGCAGACGCCGACGTGAGCTTCCCGTCGCAGCGACTATGGCGCTCCTTGCCGCGTGATACGGCTTGCACTTCATCCGGGGGTTATCTATAAGGCCCGTCTCTGTGGCTCGCACCGCGCCGAGCCCGTCCGCCCAGGTAGCTCAGTTGGTAGAGCACGTGACTGAAAATCACGGTGTCGCTGGTTCGATTCCGGCCCTGGGCACCACTTCCTCTCCACAAACTTGAAGTGTTTCGGCCGGGGGCTGGTTGCAGCCCGACCGGCCCGCCAGTGTGGTTGGGTGCGCGACGTCAGATCCCAGGTCGCCGCAGGTCGCGCAGGATGCCGGCAAGAAGCAGCCCGTCGCCGGGGTGGAGGCCGTGCTCGCCTACCGCGTTGACGCGCAGCGCGGCTCCCCGCAGCGCCGGTACGGCGTTGAGGTCCTGGCTCCAGCCTTCGACGATGCTGTCGCCGCCCATGGGGCCGCTGGAGCTACCGATGCGCACAACCGACACGTACTGCGCGGTCGGGTGCGGTCGGCGGTTGAGCCAGCCCAGATGGGTGCCCGGAGCTTCCCGCCACAGGTCCGCGTACAGCACCTGCGAACGGTTGATCGTCGACAGGCCCATGAAGGGAGCCATCCAGGCCATCGGCGTGCTGCCCACGAAGGAGCCGAGTTCGGCCGCCGACGTGCCCAGATGCGGGCTGGCGATGGTGATGAGGGCGGCAACCCGCAAGTGCGGGCGCGTGACCATCATGGCGCG
>JBGSQO010000057.1:0-5727 GCA_041738055.1 Filomicrobium sp. | reverse complement strand
AGCAGCTTCCGCCTTGGCCGTCACGGTCTGGCTGAGGGCGGGGTGGGCCGAGGCCACGGCGATCGAGACGGCGAGGATCGCCATCAGGCCGTGTCGACGAGGTGACATGCGTTAGCCTCCGCGTTGGACGGAAAATCTCCCCCTCGTCTTGGCAGTCGCGCGGTTCCGCATCAAGGCGCGGCAGCC
The DNA here is from genome assembly GCA_041738055.1 of Filomicrobium sp. GTDB lineage: Bacteria > Pseudomonadota > Alphaproteobacteria > Rhizobiales > Hyphomicrobiaceae > Filomicrobium. The sequence continues at coordinate 5,541 of JBGSQO010000057.1, read as the reverse complement.
CCCAGGCCTGTGAGATGTGGTGATAACTACGACCAGATCAGGGCAACGGCCGTGCCGCACCCTATGGCCGGAAGCCTAAGGCTGGGCCACGGCCGCAGGCGGCTTGCCGCCCCGACAGCCGCGCCGGCTCTCCTCCAGGATGATCCGATCGATGTTCTCGACCGGAGTCAGCGTCGGCAGGCGTTTGACGATATCGGGGTCGGGCGTGGTGCAGCCGGTGTTGTCGAAATAGTCCTGGCCGCGCGGCGTCGAAAAACAATAGCCGTGCCGCTTGAAGATCTCGTTGCGGGCAATCCACAGGTTCGGGCAGTCGAGGCCCGCGAGGTCCGCATCCGTCAGGGGCCGCTGCGAGCTGTCGGGAAAGATCGTCCGGCGCGGCACGAAGTGGAATCTCGTGCGCAGCGAACTGGAATCCCACGGGCTCTGCTCACCGCGGGTGGCGAGCCCCACCTCGGCACGGACCTCCTTCAAGGCTTCCTCGATGGTGAGGCCGGGGATCTGCATGGCGCTGGCGAGCGCTTGCGCGAACGGGCTGTGCGCGCCGCTGCCATCGGAGGCCACCTGACCGGGGGCGGCCGCATAGGCGATGTAGGTTCCAGCTAGCGTCACCTGCGGCTTGGCAAGGCCGGCAGTTGCCCCGCCGAGCGGATCGTCGCGGCAGGCGTCCAGGATCACGATGTTGATGTCCTGGGGCTCGCGCGTGGCCAGCACCTGATAGACCTCGTCGATGTCGACGCCGTCGGTGGCGACCTTGGCGTCGACCGGCATCATCAGGTTCCGGCCGGAGACTTGGACGGCGTGGCCCGCGAAATAGACCATGGCGACCGCGTTGGAGTAGACCACCGCCGACCGCAGCTCCGAGATCGCCTTGAACAGCTCCTTGCGGGTCGGATCGATGACGAGGCTGACGATGAAGCCCTGCGCCATGGCCGTTTTCGCGATCAACTCGGCATCGCGCGCGGGATTGGGGAGCTTGGCCAGATGCTTGTAGTCGCCGACCCCGATGACGAGGGCGACGCGCGGCCGCTCCCAACCGGCGATGACGCCCTGCTGGGCCCGTACCGCACTCGTCAGCAGGGCTGCAAGAACGAGCCACGACAGGAGATAGCCACAAATCCGCATCACGTGCCCTCCAATGAGACCGCCAGGCCATGTTCTGCCATGACGCGATGATTGCACGCTAATCGCTTTCGATGGCAACTATCCGGGCTGGTGATGCAGCAAACCTCGAGGGAGCCCCTGGACATGCCGTATTCGACGCGCCACTGGCTCCTCCGCTCAGCCGCAACCTCGATCGGTCTCATCGCGTGGACGGCATCAGTCGGCGCGGGTGGCTTCGCGGGTTCTGCCAGCGCTGCCGAGGCAACGCCCGAGCGCATCGCCCAGATCGGCCGGCGGCTGGTCGCGGCCTATCCCGATCACCTGACCGGCGTGGAGGACGGCAAGCTGGTCTGGACCGACGGCACGAGGATGCCGATCGACGACGGACGCGGCAACAAGGACTTCGCCACGCGGCTCGACGACGCCGACATCGAGGACCAGTTCTACGCGCCCTATGAGACGGGTCGCCCGAGCGCGCCGCCGGCCGAGAACATGGACCCCGGCCGCGTCCGCCACGAGCCGTTCTTCCGCAAGATGTATGGCGACTGCGAGGATCCGCGCTATCTGGCCGAGACGATGGAGGCGGTGGTTTGGCTGCCCACACGCGTCGGCGCCAAGGTCAGGATCAGCAAGATCAACGGCATCGCGCGCCAGTTGCAGAAGGTCTCGGACGAATTGGACAGGCTCGACGCCGCGTTCGTCGACTACCTGCACCCGATTGCCGGCACACTCAATTGCCGCAACATTGCCGGCACCGATCGGCGCAGCATGCACGGCTATGCCGCCGCCATCGACATCTCGATCAAGCACGCCCATTACTGGCGCTGGGGCAACGAAGACGGCAAGGCCAAGCCGGTCTACCAGAACAAGATCCCCTTCGAGATCGTCGAGATCTTCGAACGACACGGCTTCATCTGGGGCGGCAAGTGGTATCATTACGACACCATGCACTTCGAATACCGGCCGGAGTTGCTGGCGGACTGACGGGCGCGCCGCGACGCCAGCCGACGCCACCGACGGTACGGCCCCGAATTTGTCGGCGCGGAACCTGTTGCAGGAGGCCCCGCCCGCAGCTATAAGACCGCTTCGCCCGCGCCGCCTCCCCAGCGGCCCAGACAACCGGGTGTTTTCTCACGCCAGAGCTGCCGCCGCTTCCGCGACGCTGTTCGGTGTTTCGGTCGGTGCGGAGCGTAGCGCAGCCTGGTAGCGCACTTGCTTCGGGAGCAAGGGGTCGGGAGTTCGAATCTCCCCGCTCCGACCAATCAAATCAAGAGCTTGACGAGAACATTCTGGGTGCTCCGCGGGCTGACGCCAAGGAAACGTATGCTTCGTATTATTTGCGCCGCGCAAGTCTCTTCGTGTCTTGATTGGGTCTCTTGCGGATAGAGATCGGTCAAATCGAGCTATCTCGCCCCTCGGCGGTCAGTTGAGCGGTCTGCAGTCTATCAAGAGCATTGACTTATCAAGTAAAATCTGACCCATCTATATTGTAAATTGCTGCTTCTTCGCCTCAGGCGACACACTGAGAATTCGATATCGAGAAGAGAATTATAAGGATAACGCATGAAATCAACAGATTTTTGCTGCTTTGACGCGAAACTATACTTGACCCCACACCTGCGCCAAAGGGAGTGTTCGCAGGGGGCAAACGAAGCCCCTCCAGATCGACCTTGGAGGTATCCATGCCAACCGTCATCCGCTGGTTGAACTTCGGTCTGCTGGCCATCCCAGACGATGAAAACGTCGGTCGAGAATCTCAATCTCTTGCAAAAGGGGCGCGGGGAGATTGCATTCGCCTTGGGAGATTCCGTCAAGCTCGCCTGATAGGGCGACGCGGAGGCGGGCTTTCCGGCCAAGCTCGACAAGCTGAGGGCAATTGCCTCCATCTATCCGAATAATATCCAGATCGTCGCCTCGAAGGATAGCGGCATCACAAGCCTGGCCCAAATGATGGGCAAGAGCCTGTCGGTCGGCGCGCCGAAATCCGGCACCGAAATCAATGCTTGCGCCATCTCCGAGAACGCGGGCATGAGCTACAAGGATCTGTCGAAGATCGAGTATCTGCCGTTCGCCGAGTCCGTCGAACTCATCAAGAACCGGCAGCTCGATTCGGCCCTGCTGTCGGCGGGCCTCGGCGTGGCGGCGATCCGCGACCTTGCCAACTCGATACCGATCCAGATGGTCGACGTGCCCGCCGCCGTGGCCAAAAAGCTCGGCGCTCCCTACGTGGCCGCACCCATTCCTGCCGAAACCTATGCCGGTCAGACGGTGGCGGTGAACACGGTTGCCGTGAACAACATTCTCGTCACGCATTCCGACGTGTCCGACGAAATCGTCTACCAGATGACGAAGCAGATGTTCGAGAACCTGCCGGACATGGTCGCCGCGCACAAGGCGGCCAAGGCGATCAAGCTTGAGACGGCATTGAAAGATATGCCGGTGCCGCTGCTTCCGGGTGCCGAGCGCTACGACAAGGAGGCCGGCATCCTGAAGTAAAAGGGCCCGCACGCGAGAGCGCCACCGCATAGGACCGACGGCGCGTCCGGTCAGGGGATTCCCGTTCCGTAAGGACGGGGAGAGAGATCCTCAGCCGGACGTGATCCCGTTCGTCGATCCGACACATTGCCGAGCCGCGGAGACCACCATGACCGGGCAGCACTCCCATTCCGTCGAAGAGCGGGTCGAGCATCGGCTTCATGATGCGCTGACGAGCACCTTTCCGACGACGCCTGAAGGTCGGGCCTTGTTCTTCATCGCGGTTCTTTTTTCCACCTTCCATCTCGCCGCGGCGGCGCACGCTGTTGACCTGCCCAGCTAGGTCGTGCGCGCGATCCACGTCGGCTTCCTCATGCTGCTGGCGTTTCCGTTCATCGCCTCGGCGCATCGCTGGCCCATCGGGGTGCGTGCCCTGGCCTGGGCACTCGGGGCGGCAGGCTTTGCGGTCGCACTCTATCAGTGGTGGGAATATCAGCCGCTGCTGGTCAGGGCAGGTGATCCCAACGAGATCGACATTGCCGTCGGTGTCGTGGGGCTGGCGCTGTTGCTGGGCGCCGCCTAGCTGATACTGGGGCCGGCGCTGCCGATCATTTCGGGGCTGTTTCTGCTTTATTGCCAGTTCGGTAACCACCTGCCCGCACCGCTCAACCATCGCGGCTACGACTTTGCCCAGGTGATCGACCACATGGCCTTCGGGACCGAAGGGATCTACGGTATTCCCACCTACGTCTCCTCCACCTACATCTTCCTGTTCATCCTGTTCGGTGTCTTCCTGGAGCGGGCCGGGATGATCCGGCTGTTCACCGACGTCTCGCTCGGGCTCGTCGGACACACGCGCGGCGGGGCGGCCAAGGTGGCGGTCATCTCGTCGGGCCTGATGGGCACGATCTCGGGATCGGGTGTCGCCAACGTCGTCACCACCGGGCGGTTCACGATCCCGCTGATGAAGAAGTTCGGCTACAGCTCCGCCTTCGCCGGCAGCGTCGACGCGACGGCCTCGATGGGCGGGCAGATCATGCCGCCGGTGATGGGCGCCGTCGCCTTCATCATGGCCGAAACGCTCGATGTCCCCTATGCGGAGGTCGTCAAGGCGGCGCTCATTCCGGCACTGCTGTACTACCTGGCAGCGTTCTGGATGGTGCATCTCGAGGCCGGTAGGCGCGGCCTGATGGGACTGGACTGGCCACGTCCGAGCTGCCATCGCCATGGGCCGCGCTCAAGTTGGGCTGGCATCTGGTGCTACCGCTCGCCGCCCTCGTCTACCTGCTGTTCTCCGGCTACACGCCCCTGTTCGCCGGCTCGGTCGGGCTCTTGATGACGATGCTGCTGATTCTGGGTGCATCGGCGGCTCTCGGGCTGCCGGAGGGAGTCGTGCGCGTCGTGTTCTGGGTCGGCCTGGGGCTCGTTGCGGCCTCCTCGCTGCACTTCGGCGTCTGGGTGCTCGGCGGCGCGCTGGCCGTTCTCATTGCGGTCAATCTGCTGCGCGGCAACGGACGCACGACGCTCAAAGATATGGTCGTGGGATTGGCCGAAGGGGCCCGGACGGCGCTGTCCGTCGGCGTTGCCTGCGCGGTCGTGGGCATCATCGTCGGCACCATGACGCTGACCGGAGCAGCGACGACCTTCGGCGGCTTCATCGTCTCGGTCGGCGAGCATAGCCTTCTGCTCTCGCTCATTCTGACGATGGTGACGTGCCTCCTTCTCGGCATGGGCATCCCGACCATACCCAACTACATCATCACGTCCTCGCTGGCCGGGCCGGCTCTGTTGGAACTCGGCGTGCCGCTGATCGTCTCGCACATGTTCGTCTTCTATTTCGGCATCACAGCCGTCACGCTGGTCGCCGCGGTGCCTCTGACCGACGAGATCGGCTTCGCGCTGGCGCTCGCCACTTGGGTCCTGCACTGGCGGCGGACGCGGGTCGTGCCGCCCCCGGCGGCGAGG
>JBGSQO010000051.1:0-1777 GCA_041738055.1 Filomicrobium sp. | reverse complement strand
GGCTGATCGACAGCGGCGTCGACGACGGCCGCCGGCAGATCGCCTACGACGCAGCCCTGACCGACCTGCACGCGGCTGGCGAGGCGCCCGACACCGTCCGCTTCATGCGCTTTCCCCCGACGGTGCTGATCGGCCGCCATCAGGTACTGGCCAGCGAGGTCAATCTCGACATCTGTCGCGCGGAAGGCGTCGGCCTCGTCCGCCGCGTCTCGGGCGGCGGTGCCATCTACCTCGACGAGGGCCAGGTGGGCTGGGAACTGGTGTTCAGCCGCAAGACGCTGGGCCTCACCACGCTGGACGAGCACGCCTGCGCCATCTGCGAAGCCGTGGCGGGCGGTCTCAACGCCAGCTTCGGCATCGCCTCCCGCTTCCGCCCGCGCAACGACATCGAAGTCGACGGCCGCAAGGTGAGCGGCAGCGGCGGCTACTTCGTCGGCAGCACAATCGTCTATCAGGGCACCGTCCTGATCGACATGGACGGAGCCCGCATGGCCCGCCTGCTCAACATTCCCGCCGCCAAGCTCGTGCGCCACGACAGCGCCACGGCCGCGAGCCGGGTCGTCACGTTGAAGGAGCTGTTGGGCACCGTGCCCTCCATCGAGGCGGTCCACTCAGCCATACTGGCGGGCCTGCGGACTGACCTCGGAATCGAGGCAATCCCCGGCCAACCGAGCGCCCGCGAGCGTGCCGCGACCCAACAGGCCCTGGATGAGGAGATCGGCACAGACGCCTTCGTGCACGGCACAGCCCCGCCCGTCGGCGAAAATGTATTGGAGGCCGAGCGCCAAGCCCCGGGTGGAACGCTCCGCGTCTACCTGCGGCTCGAAGGTCTCGCAAGCAACCGCCGCGTCCGCGAGATCCTTGTCACCGGCGATTTCTTTGCGGCACCCCCGCGCGCCATCCTCGATCTGGAGGCCCGCCTGCGCGGCGTGAGCGTTGGCGACCTGGCAGCCGAGATCGAACGCCATTTCGCCGAGACCCCGATCGGGCTCCTCTCCCTGAAACCCGCCGAGATCCGCGACGTCATCCTGGAAGCCTGCGGCAAGGATGCCCGCTGACCTGTCGTCCTACTCCCAGACCGTGAGCAGCCCGTCCAAGTCGTCGGCGCGCGGCTTCGGCTCCCGCGTCGGCGTGCCGAGAATGAGGAACGCGGCCAGTTCCTCATCGCCGGCAAGCCCCATGGTCTCGCGCACCCGCCGCGACGTCGCCGACTGTCCACTCCTCAGGCAAGCTCCATAGCCCAGCGCGGCAGCTGAGAGCAGCACGTTCTCGATGGCCGCGCCCGCCGTGATCATCTGGTCGGAGATCGACACGCGCGGATGGTCGCGCACGATGCGCAGCACGACGGCGAGCAGCATCGGCCCGCGGAACGCCTTCTGCCCCGCCTGTTCGATCTCCTCCGGCGTCGTCCCCGGATCGCGCTCCCGCTTGGCCTCGCGGAAACCCTCGGCGAGTTCGACGCGCTTCGCCTCCGGCACCAGGATGAACCGCATCGGCCTCAGCAATTTGTGGTCAGGAGCCGCCGCCGCTGCACGGACCAGCAAGGCCAGTTCGTCGGAACTCGGCACCGGGTCGGCGAGGAACCGCGGCGAAGCCGACCGCCGGGCGAGGATGGCATCGATGATGGCGCAATCGGTCATTGAAGATCTCCCGATAGCCTGATGCGGGCCGGACCCTCGCCAGACTGAGCCACCACCACCTCGCCGATGATCGACGCGGCCCCAGCACCCGCATCGCGCAGCGCGCCGACGACCGCCTCCGCCGAGGCGGCCGGCAC
>JBGSQO010000037.1:0-3373 GCA_041738055.1 Filomicrobium sp. | reverse complement strand
GCCTCGCCCAACTGGGCCTCCTCGGTCGCATCACGCCAGGCCGCCAACCCGTGCAAGCCCGCCACCAGCCCGACGCTGCCGACGATGAGCCACAGCACGCCGACGTTCGCGCGGTCCTGCAGGTGGCCGAATGCAACGTGGGCGACGACGAGCGCATAGGCCGCGTAGATCGACATATGGATCGCTTTCCAGACGGGGGGCGTCAGGAAGCTGAGCCAGAAATCGTGGCTGGTTGCCGCGAGCACCATTAGGATCAGCAGCGCGAGAATCCCGAACGCCTCGAATGGAAAGCCGAGCACCTGGCCATAACTCGTGTTGGCCCCCAGCGTCGCCGCATAAGGATCGATGGCCGAATAATTGAAGTACCAGTCGACGACGAAAGCCGCATGCGTGAAGGCGACGGCGGCTGTGGCCACCCCCAGATGCCGCCGGTTGTAGAGCAGCGGCAGAAAGCGGCGGTCGAGACGGCAGGCCGGGCCGATCGCCAGCGCCAGGGTCAGAAGCGCAAACGCGCAGAGCCCGAAGGCGCGCATCCGCGTGATCTGCACGTCGGTCGCCGTGGCCGCCTCCGACATCAACGGGGCCACCCGCAGGAACAGCAGCACGAAGGCCACGATCATTCCAGCGAGCACGATGTCGTAGAAGACTTTGTTCCGGTTCCAGATGACGGGCTTGTATTTGACGCTCATCGGATCCGCCCCTTGCCCGGCTCGATTTCGACGGCCGTTCCCGTCATGCCCCTGAAATCGGGGCGCATGGCCAGCGCGAACACGACCAGCGCCGGCAGCGTCACGGCCAGCACCATCCAGATCCAGCGATGCGCGCGGCGGTGCGGAGACATCATGGCTGGTGGTCTCCTCTCGCGTGATTTGGCCCGTTGCAACCGACAGGCCGCAGCTCCAGCCGATACCAGCGCCAAGCGACCAGCGGCCACAGCAGTACGATGCCGGGGATCAGCAACGGGCGGAAGGCATAGACGCCACGCGCACTGTCATCAATTCGGCCGATGCCGACGCTCAGGAATGCAGCGGCGATAGCAAGGCCGATCACGCCATAACCCATCGCTATCGAAACGATGCTTTCGGCAATGGGCATTCCCGCCCTCCCTATGCAAAGGCTGTCTTTCGTCCGCCCTCCTAGTCGGCTCAGGCTAAACTTTGCCCCGAAACACCAGGAGAGACACCCGCGTAGGCAATACCAGCCAATTGCGATATGTCATATTTGAAAGTCGTCAGATCCTCGACCGAGAAATCCGCCGTGCGCGTGTGGCCACAGGCCCGCGCCATCACGGTCATCAACTCGGCCGACGCCTCCAGGAAGTTGGCGAGCCTCCGGGCGGACGTATCGACGGCGAGACGCGCGACGAGATGTGGCTTCTGGGTGGCAATGCCGACCGGGCAACTGTTGGTGTGGCAGGCGCGCATGGCAATGCAGCCGATCGCCATCATCGCCGCATTCGAGATCGCCACCGCATCGGCTCCGAGCGCCAGGGCCTTGATGAAATCGGCCGGTGTCCTGAGACCCCCCGTTATAATGAGCGTCACGTCGGAAAAGCCCTGCCGGTCGAGATGGCGGCGCGCCCGCGCCAGCGCTGGAATGGTCGGGACCGAAATGTTGTCGCGAAACAGCAAAGGAGCAGCCCCCGTGCCACCGCCGCGGCCATCCAGGATGATGTAGTCGACGCCGATGTCGAGGGCCGTATCGATGTCCTTCTCGATGTGCTGGGCCGACAGCTTGAAGCCGATCGGGATACCGCCGGTCCGCTGACGAACCTCGAGCGCGAAATCGCGGAATTGGGTCGGCTCCGTCATGTCGGGAAAGCGCGCCGGCGAGATGGCGTCCTGGCCCGGTTCGAGGCCACGCACGGCGGCAATCTGTGGCGTCACCTTGGCGCCCGGCAGATGGCCGCCGGTCCCGGTCTTCGCCGCCTGCCCGCCCTTGAAGTGGAACGCCTGCGCCCGCATCACCCGGTCCCAGGAGAAGCCGAAGCGGGCCGAGGCCAACTGGTAGATGTAGCGTGAGCAGGCCGCCTGCTCTTCGGCCAGCATACCGCCCTCGCCCGAGCAGATCGCCGTTCCCGCGATCTCGGCACCGGTTGCGAGCGCCACCTTGGCGGAGGCCGACAACGCGCCGAAGCTCATGTCGGAGATCAGGATCGGCAGCGCGAGTTCCAGCGGGCGGTGGGCTCTGGGGCCGATCACGACGCGGGTGTCGACGGCCTCCCCATCGAGCCGTGGCGCGCGGTGCAACTGGGCGGTCAGGATCTGGATGTCGTCCCACTGCGGCAGCCGGTCGTGCGGCACGCCCATCGCATCCAGAACGCCATGATGCCCGGTCTTGGCAAGGCCGTCGCGGGCATAGGTCTGGATCAGCTTCACATGCGGCTCGTCGGGGGTGCCGTGCGGATCGGCGTAGAGGCCGAGGTAGGCTTTGCGCGCGAAAGGCTGGGGATGCTCGTTGGCCCACGCGGTGATCTCGCTCTCGTCGACGACGACGTTGCCGTCCTCGACCGCCGACCAGAACCGCTTCAAGGCGTGGCTGTTTTCATAGGCGGACACGCCCGTATCGACGCGGTAGTCCCAGTTGTGCAGCGGGCAGATAAGGTTGCGGCCCCGCACGAAGCCATCGGCGAGCAAGGCGCCGCGATGCAGGCAGCGACCGTAGAGAACGCTGACGTCCTCGTCGATCCTGACGACGACGAGGTCGACCTCGCCCACCAGCGCGTAGGCGGGCTTGCGATCCTCCAGCGTGGCGAAGGGCATCAAGGCGGTCTTGGTCATCAGGCCGTTTCCACGAAAGTCGAGCGGGCATGGGGTGGCCTTCGGTCCGTCGCGGTTCGGCGTCCGGATCGAGGCCGCCGCATGGTGCCGTCGAGGCTCATTCGCGTCCAAGCACAATCGCGAGATCGACTTGGCGTTCCGTTCCGGTAGAGCGTTTGCGTATGGTTCCAAGGGCGTTTTCCACCGTGACGATAAGTGGTATGGCGGCTTCTGGGTTTTCGGGCTAAGAGACAGTTCTGTTCATTCGGCTGCCACCACGCCTTGCCCCCAACGAATTGGCGAAGGGCGCTGCGGCCCTCGCGCGAGACGCTTCTCAACCATGGCCTTCCCGACGACGCATCCCGCGCTGGCTCGCGCCTTGTCCGCGCGGGGCTATGACGCCCCGACCGCCGTCCAGCTGGCTGTCCTTGCCGACGACGCGAGCGGTCGCGACCAACTCGTGTCGGCTCAGACCGGCTCCGGCAAAACGGTCGCCTTTGGCCTCTCGCTCGGCGCAACGCTGCTGGGCGACGAGGAGCAGATGCCGGCAACGCGCGCGCCACTCGCCTTGATCGTCGCACCGACGCGCGAATTGGCCATGCAGGTCGCCCGCG
>JBGSQO010000014.1:0-5306 GCA_041738055.1 Filomicrobium sp. | reverse complement strand
GGTGCCGGACTGGCCGATGACGGCGCGGTTCTTCACGCCATACTGCACGCTGATCGCCGAGTTGCGGCCACCGCGCTGGTAGACCGTGAGGCGGTTGCGCGAGCCCTTCTGCAGGCCGCCGACGCCGTTGGCATAGCCGCGCTGGTCGATGGACACCGACGAGCCGCCGGCGGTCGCCGTCGTGATGGTGGTCGCCATGCCGAAGCCGATCGTCAGGACGGCAACGCCAGCGGTCAGGGTGGTGCGGATCGTGCTCATTTTCATCTCCTCAGGTCGTCGCGGAGCACCGTGCTCCCCGTTGTTGATGAGACGACATTGCCCCAGCGCGCTTGAACCCACTCTGAAGCGCATGTTCAGCCGCCGTTTATCGTGACGGCGCTGGTAAGGCAGGCGAGATGGGGAGGTAACGCCACCAAGGTCTGCGCCTATGGAATCCCCGCATATGCTAGACTTCGGCAGTGCCCCGAGCGGTAGGGGCCTCGCAATCGTGGAGATGACCGGATGCCGGGCAGGTGGGTGCAGATCAAGGGTGACCCGTCGATCAGGTCATTTCTGTTCGAGCAGCAGCGGGTGACGAGCCTCTTCGACGACAACATCGACGGCGTGCATCAAGCGGTGAGCGAGCTTCTGCTCCGCAAGGGCGTATTCCATGCCAAGATCCACTATTCCTCGAGCCAGCTCACCTGCTGGTTTGCCTCCGATCCCTTTTGCTACGAAAAGTTCGTCAGGGAGGACGTGATCCGCCCGGGGTTTGTCGAAACGTTTCCCGACAGCGATCATGCCGGCCGCACAAGCCTCGTCGACCGCGACGGCATTCAGCGCATTCTGACCGAGTTCAAAAGGTTGCGCCTGACCGACAGCACGGTTTATCTACGCAACGGCGCCGTGAACCTCATCAACGGCATGATCAATATGTCGTTCTCCTGCGACGGCACGCACTACATCCACCATCGCACATTCCTCGACCAACTCGACAAATTCGAAACGCCCTCCTGAGCCGAGGGGCGGCGCGTGAGGGAATGACGTCGTGCGGGGGCGGGCCGGGGGCGTACTCGCTTCGCGAGCGGGGCTAGCCCCGCACCCCATCGGGGGTCGGAAGCCCCCGAACCCCCTCCTTTTTTATGACCTATTGAGGTCGAACAGCCTTTGGCTGCGCCGGGTCCGGGGCGGCGTAAGCCCCGGCTTCACTTGTTGCGGTTGCGAATGGGGTTACGCGCGGTTGCGGGGCGCGCCAAAGCTCGACGCGAGTGACTGCATCAACCCAACCAAATTGTTATTGATCAAATAGTGGCGGCAAGTGTCCAAATTGACGATGATGCAGGTAAGCACGTGCCGTGTGCTCTGCTGCCCGCTTAATTTCTTGATCGTTCCATATTTTTACATATCTCGGAACGGACAACGCTTCGCCAAGCAGGACTGCTTCGGGCGTCTTCAATCTGTCGCGACCTGCGTGGGCATTAAATGCATCCCGACGGATCAACCAAGCCAAAAGATCAGCGGCTTGAAGCGGTAGAGCTACTTTGTCGTTCTGAAAGGAAGGTGTTGGTACGATTAGGTCGGAAAAATCTGAGTTCACTATATCTCTGAAAACCTCAACATTCGAAAGAAGAAATGATTGCGATTCGCCGCCTTGTTCGTCGAAAACGACCTCGATCTTCTCCCGCATACTACTTCTCTGCGCAACAAAATAAACTTGACTAAGCATGGTATAAAAACCAAAGAAGTAAGGACGCAGAGCTCTGTGTTGCCCGGCCTGACCAAGATCAAACCATCTATCGTAAGATTGAAAAGGTATCGACGATCCAAAAGCGTACTGAGTGTGCCTCTTTATGCATTCGACGAGGCGCACGATGACAGTATCGCGTCCCAGAGAACCTATAGCCTGATATTTTCTATTTAATCGCCACGCTTCACTCATGCGGAATGCATCAATTCCAGCACTATCCAAAATACTTTTCCATTCATCGGAGAAGGCAGTCCACCTTGCGGCGCTCGCCATATATCCAGCGAGAACCTGCACCTGCGACTGATCCCGCTTTCCGCTGTCGTCGATATAGACCCTAAGCATAATTAGCCGCTGTTTCCTGATCGAATTACCTAAAACCCGCACCGCTCAAGTCGTTGCCGGGCTAACATGGGAAGTTGTAAGCCTATCTCGTTCACATCATCACACATCCAAATTCGCCACCGACAGCGCGTTGGCCTGAATGAAATCGCGGCGCGGCTCGACGACGTTGCCCATGAGCTTACTGAAGATCTCGTCGGCTTCGGAGAGTTCGCCGATTTTCACCTGCAGCAGCGTGCGGGTATCGCGGTCGAGAGTCGTTTCGGCGAGCTGGTCGGCGTTCATTTCGCCCAGGCCTTTATAGCGCTGCATGGCGATGCCGGCGCGGCCGACTTCGTAGACGGCCGCCAACAGATCGCGGGGGCCGAAGATGTCGACGGTGCCGGTCTTGCGCTTGAGTTTCGCCGGGCCGCTGTAGACTTCTTTCAATTCGGGCAGCCGCTCGTTCAGGCGGCGAGCGTCGAGGGAGTGGAGCAGCGCCATATCGAGGGCGTGCGCCTCCGTGACGCCGCGGACTTCGCGCTTCAACAGATAGCCGTCGGTGTCGAAGCGGCCTTCCCAGCCCTTTTCGGTCTCCTCCGACAGAGTGTCGAGGCGGTGGGCGATCTGGGTCGCGACCTCGCTGGCGCGGGCGGGCTGGGACAACAGGCCGGCATCCAGCGCGCCGGCCATCAACGCCTGCTCGACCACCGAGCGGTTGTAGCGGGAGTGCAGGTCGTCGACGAGGCGGACGACGCGGCGGGACTCGTCCACGATGGCGCGCAGGTCGTTGCCGCCGCGCTCGCGGCCCTCGCCGTCCTTCAGCGTGGTGTCTTCGAGGCCCGCGGTGACGAGGTAATCCTCCAGGCCCTTCTGGTCCTTGAGGTAGGTCTCCGACTTGCCGCGCGTGACCTTATAGAGGGGCGGCTGGGCGATATAGAGGTGGCCCTTCTCGATCAGCTCCGGCATCTGACGATAGAAGAACGTCAGCAGCAGCGTGCGGATGTGGGCGCCGTCGACGTCGGCGTCGGTCATGATGATGATCTTGTGGTAGCGCAGCTTGGCGAGGTTGAATCCGCCGTCGTCGCCGCGCCCGATGCCGGTGCCGAGCGCGGTGATCAGCGTGCCAATCTCCTGGCTGCCGAGCATGCGGTCCATGCGGGCGCGCTCGACGTTGAGGATCTTACCTCGGATCGGCAAGACGGCCTGGAACTCGCGGTTCCTCGCCTGCTTGGCGGAGCCACCGGCCGAGTCACCCTCGACGATGAACATCTCGGTGTTGGCGGGGTTCCGGTCCTGGCATTCGGCCAGCTTGCCGGGGAGGTTGGCCATATCCAGCGCGCCCTTGCGCCGTGTCAGGTCGCGAGCTTTGCGGGCAGCTTCGCGGGCAGCGGCGGCCTCCGCCACCTTCATCACGATGGCCTTGGCTTCCTTGGGGTGCTCCTCCAGCCAGGCGTTGAGTTCGTCGGCGACGACACTCTCGACCACCGGACGGACTTCAGACGACACGAGCTTGTCCTTGGTCTGGCTGGAGAACTTCGGGTCCGGCACCTTCACCGACAGGATGCAGGTGAGACCCTCGCGGGCATCATCCCCGGTGATCGCCACCTTCTCGCGCTTGGCGATGCCGCTTTCTTCCGCGTAGCGGTTGATGACGCGGGTGAGCGCGCCGCGGAAGCCGGCCAGATGCGTGCCGCCGTCGCGCTGGGGGATGTTGTTGGTGAAGCACAGCACGTTCTCGTGGTAGCTCTCGTTCCACCATAGCGCGACCTCGACGCCGATGCGGTCGCGGTCGGCGCGCATCATGATCGGCTCGGGAAACAGGCCCGTCTTGGAGCGGTCGAGGTATTTCACGAAGGCCGCGACGCCGCCGTCGTAGATCATTTCCACGCGATTGACGTCGGCGTGGCGGCGGTCCTCCAGCACGATCTTGGCGCCGGAGTTGAGGAAGGCCAGCTCGCGCAGGCGGTGCTCCAGCGTGGCGAAATCGAACTCGACCTGGGTGAAGGTGTTGGTGGACGGCAGGAACGAGACCTCGGTGCCCTTCTGGCCGTTGGCCGGGCCGGTCGCCTTCAGGGGCGCAACCGTAACGCCGTCGCGGAATTCCACGAAGTGCTCCTTGTCGTGGCGCCAGATGCGGCAGCGCAGCCACGTCGACAGCGCGTTGACGACGGACACGCCGACGCCGTGCAGGCCGCCGGACACCTTGTAGGAGTTCTGGTCGAACTTGCCGCCGGCGTGCAGCTCGGTGAACACGATCTCGGCGGCCGAGCGCTTGGGATCGTTGTCGTCGTCGTCCTTGACACCGACCGGGATGCCACGGCCGTCGTCGCGCACGGTGCAGGAGCCGTCGGGATTGAGCACGACGGTGCAGGCGGTGGCGTGGCCGGCCAGCACTTCGTCGATGGCGTTGTCGACCACCTCGTAGATCATGTGGTGGAGGCCGGAGCCGTCGTCGGTGTCGCCGATGTACATGCCCGGGCGCTTGCGGACGGCCTCCAGGCCCTTCAGCATTTTGATGCTGTCCTCGCCGTAGGAATCGACCGGCTCCGCGGCGGGCGGCGTTTCGGCCGGTGAGGCGGCGGCGGGCGTGTCGTCGTCGGCAGGGGTCGCGCTCATTGGGGAGCGAGCTCCATCATGGTTTCATCGCACAGTCGGGATGGCGGGACGATTAGGCGGCTGGGGGCCACCCTCGCAGCTTGGAGAACCGGGGGCGCTGGTCTGGCCCCAAAGCCTAGTATTTGCCCGGTCCCGCACTTGGTTTCGACACTAGCACGGTGCTGCGCGGAAAAGTCAAAAATCAGGCGTCGTGCGGCACCGCGACCAACAGAAATTCGCGCATTATTTTCATGGCCTTGCGCCGTTGCGCCGGCGACACAGGCACCCGCCTGGCGGAGCCTCAGGAGCGATCCTCGCGCAGGCAGCCGTCGGCGACGTCGAAACGGGTGGCAAAAGGCGCGATTTCGGCGAAGGCGGAGGCGTCCGTGCCGGTCATCCACGCCTGGACGCGCAGGTTCAGGATCTCTGTGAACAGGGCGCCGCGGCGATGCTCGTCGAGGTGGGCGGTGACCTCGTCCAACAGCACGATGGGGCCGGCACCGCCGTGACGAGAGGCGATCAGCTCGGCCTCCGCCAGCACGAGGCCGATCAGCAGCGACTTCTGCTCGCCGGTGGAGGACAGTCGCGCGGGCATGTCCTTGGGGCCGTGGATAACGACCAGATCGGACCGGTGGGGGCCTTCCAGCGTGCGGCCGGCCGCTCG
>JBGSQO010000411.1:0-2092 GCA_041738055.1 Filomicrobium sp. | reverse complement strand
TTGACCAGCGAGCCGCCGCCCAGGCCGCAACCGACGAGGACGTGCACGTCGTCGCCGAGGCGAATATCCAGCATGGCGGTCGGCGAGCCGGTGCGGATCAGGCGGCCCGTCACCTGCAACTCGTTCTTGAGGTCGGGAAAGCGGCTCGGGAACTCGCCGGTGAGGATCTCGCGCCCGCGCTCCAAGACGCAGACGCGCTTGCCAGCCCGCGCGAGCCTAGAGGCTGCAACGCCGCCGCCATAGCCGGAGCCGACGACGATGACGTCGTAGCTGTCTTTCAACTCGGCATGGGGGCGGGAGAGGCGAGGCATGCAGGGCGGCTCCGGGGTGCGAGAAGCCTCGGAGACTACGTCGCGGAAGCGGGCGCGTCATCTGCTCGCTTGCGGCTTTTGCCCGATCACGACCGCGTGCGTGGTCATCCGATCCAGGGGGCTCGCGTGTTAACGTGGATTAAGACGTCCATACTTCGGAGACACGACATGCCGCCAGACCACTCCTCGGCCCGATCCACCGCACTCGCTGTCGTTGCGCTCGTCCTCGCGACCGGCATTGTACCGGCGCCAGCCGATGCCGCGATCCGCTGCAAAGAGTCCTACCAGATCGTGCAAGGCAATCTCATCGCCACACCCTACTGCGAGGACAGTTATCTCGCCGAGGTGGCTCGCGGCTACGGCACGCGAGTCTCGGCGCGCGAGATCCGCAACAATCCCAACCGCAAGGAGCAGGTGTGCCGGCTGGTCGGCGGGGACATCCGCGTCAGCGACATCTGCGCGCAGTACCGCAGCGACGGTGGTCGCAACAAGCGGTGAGGGTTGGGTGCTAGTCGCCAGCCTGGGGCGGCAGCGGGCGCGCGTGATGGGCGGTAAGCAGCCAGCGGCTGTCCTCACGGACGAATACGTTGCTGGCCGTCATGCGGGCGGTGCCGATGTCCTCGACGCAGAAGACGATCGCGGTCTGCGGCGTGCGGATGATGTTGTAGATCTCGGCGAAGACGGTCGGCGGCTCGGTGAGAACCA
The DNA here is from genome assembly GCA_041738055.1 of Filomicrobium sp. Classification (GTDB taxonomy): domain Bacteria; phylum Pseudomonadota; class Alphaproteobacteria; order Rhizobiales; family Hyphomicrobiaceae; genus Filomicrobium. Next base: position 1,076 of record JBGSQO010000411.1, on the reverse strand, counting down.
AAATCGTCCGCCAGGAACTCATCACCTCCTCGCGGCCGGAAATTCCAGGCCAGTTGGGGTGATACACCGAGACGTCGGCGCGGGCGGACCACAGCCGCTCCATCCCGGCGATATCGCGCCGGAGCGGATCGCCGCATAGAATTTGCCGTTCGCCTCGATCAGTTCGGCGATGATCGTGTCCTGGTCCATGATCCGCTTCTCTTCTGCCCAAAGCTATAACGTGTAGAGGACTGCCCCGCCCGTCAAGCCCGCGCCCGCGGCACACAGTAGCACGTGGTCGCCCGGCGCATAGCCGCGCGCGGCCTTTTGCAGCGACAACGTGAATGGGATGGTCGCCGCCGAACTGTTGGCGAAGTGCTCGACACTAGCCAATGTCTGGGCGGGAGTAAGGCCGATGCGGGTGCGGACGGCTTCGATGATGCGGGTGTTGGCCTGATGCGGCACGAAGTGGGCGATGTCGGCGGGCGCGAGTTCGGCCTCGTCCAGGACTGTTGCGGCCGAGCGCGCCATCATGGTGACCGCCTTGTGAAAGACGGCCTTGCCGTCGGCGATGGTCATCAGGGTCGCGGCCGGATCGAGGTTTGGGGCAAAGGGTTGGCGGCTGCCGCCTGCCGGGATCTTGATCAGGTCGTAGGCAGAGCCGTCGGACGCCAGATCGACGGCGCGGATGCCGGCTTCGGCACGCAGGCTCGGGGAAAGGACAACGGCGCCGGCGGCGTCCGAGAACAGGATGGCGCTCGCCCGCTCGTCGGGATTGATGCGGCGCGACAAGATGTTGGCGGCAATGACCAGAACCGGCCGACCACGCGTCCGGACGAAGGCTTCGGCAAACGTCAGGGCATAGAGGAAGCCGGCGCAGGCGCCCGCCATGTCGATGGCTCCCGATTGTTGCAGCCCCAGGCGGTGGGCGACGAGGGGAGCCGACGGCGGCAGCAGGTGGTCGGGCGTGGAGGTCGCCAGATGCTCTGCGTCTCTATCCTCACCATCCATCGCCACCCCCTGCTCAACACAGAGGACGCCCACTCGATTTAAGCCAAAGCCTTCATCAGCCAGCCCATAAGGGTGGTGTCGTCTTC
>JBGSQO010000406.1:0-1880 GCA_041738055.1 Filomicrobium sp. | reverse complement strand
GGATCGCCCCCGACGGCCGCGCGCTCGACCGAGGGACCGCCCGGCTGCGGCAGCCCCAAGAGTTTGGCGGTTTTGTCGAAGGCCTCGCCGAGTGCATCGTCGATGGTCGTGCCGAGCCGCGTGTAGGAGCCGACGGCGTGCACGATCAGAAGTTGCGTATGCCCGCCGGAGACGAGCAGCACCAGATAGGGCGGTTTCAATCCATCCGTCAGCCCGACAGTCAGCGCGTGGGCTTCCAGGTGGTTGACGGCGAGAAACGGCACGCTGCGGGCCGCCGCGATGGCCTTGCCCGTGACGAGCCCGACGATCAGCCCGCCGATCAGGCCGGGTCCGGCGGCAGCGGCTACGGCCGAAACGCCTGAAAGCTCGACGCCGGCCTCGCGCAGGGCCTCCGCAATCAGCAGGTCGAGGCAGGAGACATGGGCGCGCGCGGCGATCTCCGGGACGACGCCGCCGAAATCGGCATGGCGCTCCCATTGCGAGCGCACGAGCGAGGAGAGGATCCGGCCATGCCCATCGGGTCCACGCGCGACGATGGCCGCGGCCGTCTCGTCGCAACTCGTTTCGATGCCGAGGATCAGGGTTTCGCTCAATGGGGTCTCGTGGTCGGGGGCTGATGGTAGCTGCCACACGCGTGCGGCATTTGCGTTCCGGCAAGGCAAGCGGCATTAATGGCGGCAAAGCTCGGCGCCCAGGACCGTCAACCCCGCCTAACACCAGGGCCGATCGAACACCAGGGCCCGCCTAACACCAGGAAACGCTCGCGTGCAAGACAGGACGATCAAAATCGGGACGCGCGGCTCGCCGCTGGCCCTCGTGCAGGCCAACGACGTCAAGGCGCGGCTCGCCGCCCATCACGGCCTTCCAGAAGAGCGTTTGGAGATCGTCGTCATCAAGACGACCGGCGACATGATCCTCGACCGGCCGCTGGCCGAGGTTGGCGGCAAGGGGTTGTTCACCAAGGAGATCGAGGAGGCGCTGCTGTCGGGCGCCATCGATCTGGCCGTGCATTCCATGAAGGACATGGCGACCGAGCTGCCGGCTGGTCTCACGATCGGGGCGATCCTGCCGCGCGAAGATGTGCGGGATGCCTTCATCAGCCTGAAGTACGGCGCACTCGCCGAGATGCCGGCAGGCGCCGTCGTCGGCACGTCGTCGCTGCGGCGGCAGGCGCAGGTCAAGGCGCTGCGGCCCGATCTCGAGGTCGTCGGCTTTCGCGGGAACGTCCAGACGCGCCTGAAGAAACTGGCCGACGGGGTGGCGGATGCGACGTTCCTGGCCTGCGCCGGCTTGAACCGGCTGGCGATGGCCGACCGCATCACCGCGCGTATCGAGACCGCCCATATGCTGCCGGCCGTGGCGCAGGGAGCGGTCGGCGTCGAGATCCGAGGCGACGACCAGGAGACGAGCGCCCTCGTCGGCCCGCTGAACTGTGAGCGGACGGCGATCTGTGTCGCCGCCGAGCGTGCGTTTCTGGCGCGACTGGAAGGCTCCTGCCGCACCCCGATCGGCGGTCTCGCGGAGCTTAGCGAAGACGGGCGCCTGCAGCTCAGGGGGCAGATCCTGACGCCCGACGGCAGGCAGCATCACGAATGCACCCATAGCGGACCGGCTCAACAGGCGATCGCGCTCGGCGATGCGGCTGGCCGCGAGCTCTTGGAGTGGGCCGGGCCGGATTTCTTCACGCAGACTGCCGGCGGCTGAAGGCGTGTCTATGCCGGTACGGCGTGGGGAAACGAGCAGGGGAGGACGGGCATGCGCATCCTCGTCACGCGGCCGGAGCCCGATGCGACGGAAACGGCCCGGCGGCTCGCGGCTCAAGGTCACGAGGCGATCGTCTCGCCCTTGCTGAGCGTGGAGCTGAGCCCGGTCGCCGACAT
>JBGSQO010000400.1:0-6221 GCA_041738055.1 Filomicrobium sp. | reverse complement strand
ATGTCGGCGAGGCCTTCGTGGCCGGCTCCCGTCGTAAGATCGGCCGGCGCATCCTCCGGCGTCAGATAGCGCCAGCCCTGAAAGGCCCGCCGCGGGGTCGGGCGCACAGGCACCAGCTCCGGGTCGAGCACCAGCAGGCAGCAGGGCTTGCCGTTATCCTTGGCGCCTTCGTCGAGGCCGACGAGGCGCTGGCGCACCTGGATCATGCCCTTGATGACCCAGTACAGCGAGCCGCCGTGGAGGATCTCGTCGGCGCGCTTGGGTGTCTGGAAGGTGGTGTGGGTCATGAGCGCTGGCGCGCCCGCAGCGCGGGCGGCGGCGAGACGCCCGTTCTGCCAGCGGCCGAGGTCCTCGATCGACTGCGCACCGACGCAGAGCTTGATGAGATGCAGGGTCATGGCCGCCAACATCGGCTGGGATGGGCCTGCCGTAAAGCTCGACCGCGGTCGCATCCACAAGGACGCGAAGTGCGGGGGCTGCGCGAATTTTTTGTCTTGCGCCTTCCGACACTCGTTCCGAGCGCCGGCCGGAAGGCGCGCCCCGAACCCCGCGCGGGGGATCACCCCGTTTTCTGCTCCTGAGCGACGAGCGAGCCGCAAACTCCGGGTGATGGTTCCAAGGGTCTAGCCCTTGGTGGGGGGCAAGGGGGCAAAGCCCCCCGTCTTCACTGTCGCGCCCGTTGCTCAGCCTCTGCCCTTACCGCCGACGGCCTTCACTTCGGCCCAATCGACGACGTTGCTGTTGCCTTGTCTCGCGGTCCGATAGGGCTGGCCGAGACGTGCCGCCTCGATCGGATCCCGGCCCGACACCTCGGACGGAGCCGACCGGCGCTTGAATTCGACCGTGCGGATGAACTCGCGGATGCGCGGCTGGATTTCGGTGCGCCAGCGGGTGCCGTTGAACACGCCGTAATGGCCGACGCCGGGCTGGACGTAGTGATAGCGCTCGTCGTCGGGGATATTGTAGCACAGGTCGTGCGCGGCTTCCGTCTGGCCGAGCCCCGAGATGTCGTCGCGCTCGCCTTCAACCGTCAGCAGGGCGGTGCGGCGGATCTTGCCGCAGTCGACCGGCGTCGAGCGATGCATCATCGTGCCCTTGGGCAGGGAATGCTTCTGGAACACGGTCGCGACCGTCTGGAGGTAGAACTCCGCCGTTAGGTCCATGACGGCCAGGTATTCCTCGTAGAACTCCCGGTGCTGCTGGACGCTGTCGCAATCGCCTTTTACCAGGTTGCTGTACAACTCCATGTGCGCCTTGGTGTGGCGCTCCAGGTTCATGGTCATGAAGCCGGTAAGCTGCACGAAGCCCGGATAGACGCGGCGCATGAAGCCGGCATTGGGGAAGGGGACGAGCGAGATCACGTTCTGCTCGAACCACTCCGGCGACTTTTCTTCGGCGAGCTTGTTGACGGCGGTCGGGTTGCGGCGCGTGTCGATCGGGCCGCCCATCAGGATCATCGACATCGGCTGGATGGGCCGGTCCTCGGTCGCCATCACGGCGGCTGCGGCGAGCACCGGAACGGACGGCTGGCAGACGGCGAGTACGTGGGTACGCGGGCCGATGAACTCAACGAACTCGGCGACGTAGTCGATGTAGTCGTCGAGATCGAACCGCCCTTCTGTCATCGGCACGTCGCGCGCGTCGATCCAATCGGTGATGTAGACGTCGTGCTCGGGCAGCATGGCCTGCACCGTGCCGCGCAGCAGCGTCGCGTAATGGCCCGACATCGGGGCGACGATCAGCACCTTGGGATCGTTGCGGTGGCCGAGGGCGGCTGGATCGCGCGCGAAATGCAGGAGGTTGCAGAACGGCTTGCGGTAGACGGTCTCGATGTTGAGGGGCACCTCGAGACTATTCAGCTTCGTGGCCTCGATGGCCCAGGCCGGCTTGCCGTAGCGGCGGGTCACGCTCTCGAACACATCACAAGCGGCTGCAATCGCCTTGCCGAACGGGGTCATCGCCCACGGATTGAACGGCATCGACATCTGCATCTTCAGGCTCTGCGCCGACATGCGGGCCGGACCCATCATCGCGTGGGCGAGTTCGTAAGCGTGGTAGTTCATATCTGTACTCCCGCTGCTCGTGTGGTGCTGAGCAGCAACACCGTGAGGGCCTCATCGCAACACCGATCAACGCGAGAGTCAAACGCCGCCGGTTGTGATCCTGTCTCGACCATGACAGGCATGGTAACCGCAAACGATAACCGAAGTGACAGCTCAGGATAGCAATGCTTTCGAATAACTGTAACCTTGCATAAATTGTCTTTGTTGATGAGCACTATTGTGCAGGCTAATAATATCCTACGACTGATCTTGTTGCGATGCAGCGCGCGGGGCGCGAGCAAGCCACCGGGGCCGCTCTCAGAGACGGTGGTCGGATTGGCAAGTCATTGATATTGAGAGATTGTCAGCGGTTCGTCAGCTTCAGTTCGATGCGCCGGTTCTTGCTCAGCGCCTCGGCGGTAGCCCCGGCTTCCAGAGGGGCGAACTCACCGTAGCCGGCTGCGACGAGGCGTTTGGCCGGCACGCCCCGGCTGACGAGATAGCGGACGACCGAGATGGCGCGCGACGTCGACAGCTCCCAGTTGGACGGGAACTGCACGTTGCTGATCGGCTGGCTGTCGGTGTGGCCATCGACCTGCAGCGCCCAGTCGATCTCCTTGGGGATCTGGCCGTCGAGATCGCGAATGGCGCTGGCGAGTTGGTCCATGGCGACGAGGCCCTCGGCGGAGAGATCCGCACTGCCCGAGCCAAACAGCACCTCCGACTGGAACACGAAGCGGTCGCCGACGACGCGGATATCCTTGCGGGCCGCCAGCAGTTCGCGCAGCCGTCCGAAGAAGTCCGAGCGGTAGCGCTGCAACTCCTGGACCTGCCGGGCGAGAGCCGCATTGAGTCGCGAGCCGAGGTCCTTGATGCGGTCCTGGGCCTCCGCGTCCTTCTTCTCGCTGGCCTCCAGGGCCTCGTTCAAGGCGGCGATCTGCCGGCGGAGCGCCAGCATCTGCTGATTGAGCAGGTCGATCTTGGCGAGCGCCTCGCTGGCGATCTCCTTCTGGTTGGCCAGATCGACCGATAGCGCCGAGATGCGCGCCTCGGCCGACTTCTGCGCGTCTTCTCCCGACAGGGCAAAGCCCGACAGCCGGGTGTTCTGCTCTTGCAGCGTGGCCAGACTTGCCTGCAACGACGCCAGTTCGTCCTCTGCGCTCTTGGTCTTGGACTTCTCCAGCGACAGGATGCTGGTCAGTTCGGCGATCTGGCGGGTCAGGCGCTTCAGGGCGTTGTCCTTGCCGGAGGCCTCCTCGTTGGCGAAATACTGCGCCAGCATGAAGATCGACATCAGGAAGGTGACGACGAGCAGCAGCGTCGAGAGCACGTCGACGTAGCCCGGCCAGAACTCTCCATAGTCCGTCGCCTTGCGTCCGCGCCCGCGTGCCATGCCTCAGCTCCCCCTGCGGCCAATGGTGTTGGCGAGGTCGCGCAGGGTGTCGGTGACCATGGCCTGCTGCGTCGCCTGCTCGTCGACCCACTCGCGCACGACCTTCTGCTCGGCGCGCATCTGGGTGACGAGTTGGTTGACGCCGCGGGCGAGGTCCTTGACCGTGTCGTCGGTCTGGTTCGACGGCGTCAGCCCGCCGGCCCCGCTGCCGGCTGCCAGCCGCATGTTCAGCTCCTCCAGCACCCTCTGCATGTCGTAAAGCGTGGCGACCAGATGCCGGTTCATCGCTTCGCCGCCTTCCCCGCCGGGGGTCAACTCGGTGATGCCCGACAGCCATTCCTCGAGTTCGTTGTAGAAGCGGTTCTGAGCGTGGCTGGCCTGCAGCTCGAGAAAGCCGAGGACGAGCGAGCCGGCGAGCCCCAGCAACGAGGATGAGAAGGCCGTGCCCATGCCCTGCAGCGGAGCCGTCAGGCCGGCCTTCAGATCGCCGAACACCTGGCCGGAGTCAGTGCCCGTCGTGCTGATGGAGCCGATGGCGTTGCCGACCGAGCGGATCGTCTCGAGCAGGCCCCAGAAGGTGCCGAGCAGGCCGAGGAAGACGAGCAGGCCGACCAGATAACGGCCGGTATCGCGGGCCTCGTCCAGGCGCGAGCCGATCGAATCCATGATCGAACTCATGGAGGCGGTCGACAGCGAGATCGCCCCGGTGCGGTCGCGCAGCATGGTCGCCATGGGGGCCAGCAGCACCGGCTTGTGGCTCATGGCCAAGCCCGGGTCGGCGATACGGAAGGCGTTGACCCAGCGGATTTCCGGGTAGAGCCGGACGACCTGCGAGAACACATAGATGATGCCGAAGAACAGGACCGCGATGATGAGCCCGTTCAGGGCCGGGTTGGTCCGGATCGCCTCGGCGAGTTGCTGGTAGAGGATCGCGGCGATGAAACCGACCAGCGCCAGGAAGATCCCCATGCGGATGAGGAACAGCCCGGGGAACGTCAGCGTCCTGTGGAACGGTGTCGAGCCGATGTCGGAACGTCGTGGTCTCGCCATCAAGGGATCTCCGGAACTGTGCTCGCCGAACGCGGGGAACCTTAGCCCAGCGTTGTGTCATCCGAAACCGGCAACATCAAGCCGGGGCGGAGCGTCGAGCGACGGACAGTTGTTCCGGGTGCGCGCGGATCGGGTGCGGGCGGGAACTCTCGGCCGGCGGAACGGGGGAGTTTGCGGGGGGCTACGAGGGCTGGACTCGTGCGCTATTGGGCTCCGCACTGGGGCTGACGACTGGCCGTCCTCGGCCACGCCACTGCTCGGTCGTGCGTCGGCTTCAATCGTTCAGTTCAGTTGGTTCCGGCCCGCGCGCTGACCATGAAGCCGTGGCGCTCGAACGCCGCCATGGCCGTCGCCGAGGAGAGGAAATCGAGGAACGCCAGCGCGCTTGCGCGGTCCTTCGTCCCCGTTGTGACGGCGGCAGGATAGACGATAGGGGGATGGCTGTCGGAAGGGAAACGGCCGACGATGGTGACGTTGTCGGAGGCTGCCGCGTCGGTCGCGTAGACGATGCCGTAGGGGGCTTCGCCGCGGGCGACCAGGGCGAGGGCCGCGCGCACGTTCTCGGCCTGCGCAACCTTGCCAGCCACGCTGTCCCAGATGCCGAGCGAGGTAAGCGACGCCTTGCCGTAGTGGCCAGCGGGAACGCTGTCGACCATGGCCATGGCGAGCCGCCCGTCGTTCAGGAGGCCTGCAAGGTCGAAACCCTTGGCGATCGCGACGGGCTTGGCGTCTTTTCCGTGGGCAATGAGCACGATGCTGTTGGAAAGGAGGTCGCGGCGCGTGGCGGTGTCGAGGTGGCCTGCGGCGGCGAGCGCGTCCATCCACTTCTGATCGGCGGAAATGAACACGTCGGCCGGCGCGCCCTGCTCGATCTGCCGGGCCAGCGCGGGGGTGCCGGCGTAGGCGATTTTCACCGCGTGACCTGAGATGCTCGTCCAGGCGGTTGCAACGTCGTCGAGTGCGGTCTTGAGGCTAGAAGCCGCGAACACGAGGACGTCGCCGGCGAGTGCGCGGGGGACGGTCTCAAGGGTTGCGGCCACTGCGAGCGGGAGAAGGGCGAGGGAAACGATCGCTCGGCGGAAGCCGTGGCCGCGGCGGTTCATGTGGTTCCCCAAGGCGTGATGGCACGGAGAAACCATCGTTCGGGGAGGCGCGATCGGCAAGCGGTATTTCTGCGGCTCCGCCGTCGCGCGCAGAGCAAATCAATAGCGACGTTGCGGGGTTTGCTTTGAAACGATCGGGACGGCGCGGCGGACCTCGTTGAGTTCCCGCTCAAGCGCGATCAGGAACGCCACGAACGCCGGCACGAAGATCGCGAGATAGAGAGCGAGGTGCATAACCATAGGTTTTAGCCCTGACTTGTTAGTTGTATCCGAGTTAACGCCGAACTCTAGCTTTTGGATCACCCCTCCTCAGGTGCGCGGGAAGCGCCCGGACATCACGTGCCACAGAACGTCTGATGCACAACCTCGTGGGGCGCCGGTGGCAACGTGTACCGTTCCGCACCCGGCTGTTGGTCGAACGGGTGCGCCAGGACGGCGAGCAGGCGTGTGAACGGGTCCAGATTGCCCTCGGACTGCGCCGCTTCCAGGGCCTCCTCGACGAGGTGATTGCGTGGGATGTAGAGCGGATTGGCCGTGCGCATCGTCTGCCGGCGGGCTCCCGGTCGCTCTTCGCTCTCACTATCCAGCCGCGCCCGCCAGCGGTCGAGCCAAGCGCCGAGCGCGGCCGTGTCG
>JBGSQO010000665.1:0-12689 GCA_041738055.1 Filomicrobium sp. | reverse complement strand
GGACTTCAATTCCTCCGCCCGCGCCGCGATGCACTCGCCCGCCAGCGTGCCCTTGTGGCGGCGCTCCAGCACGCCGAGCACCGACAGGCTGGTCAAGCTCTCGACCTCGCGGCAGACGCGGAGAGCGTCGAGATCGTTGCTGGCGCCAGAGGACGAGGTCCTTACAGGCGCTGGCGGCGCGGGCAGCCGTTTCAACTCGAAAACGAAATCGCCACGGTCGAGGCCAAACGCATTGAGCTTGCCGTAGCGCGGCGTCTGCTTGTTTTCGGTCAGGTTGGTGATCTTGTCGCTGAGGAAGAAGCCCAACTCGGCGCCGGTCAGATAGCCGTCACGATTGGCGTCCGCTAAGGGCTCCTGCCCGTTGATGGCGCCCAGAAACAGCTTGCGGAAGGTGCCGTCGTCGCTCACCTCCTGCTCGGCCTCGCCAGAGGACACGAACTGGCGCACCGGCAGACCCGTGGCCAGCGTGATGGCGGGCGGCGGCAGGGCGCGCGCTGTGGTGAAGACGGTGCCGGCAAAGCAGCTGTCGAACACGGCGAGCACGTGCTTGGCCTTGATCTCCCGCATGTATTCGCCGAACCGGCGCAGCGATAGCGACCGTCGGCGGAACTCGGCGCCCTTGTCGGGATGGGGCGCGTCGGTGGGCACCAGATAGCCCTCGCCGTCGAGGGTGTGGCCGTGGCCGGCAAACCAGATGAAGACCCGCGCCTCGGGGTCCTGCCCCTTGCCGTAGATGAAGTCCTCGAACGCTTTGCGCAGGACATCCGCGCTCGTATCGAAGACCGGCGTGACTTCGAAGCCGTGGGCGGCCAACTCCTTGGCAACGACCTTGGCATCCTCGCGCGCTTCCGACAGCTTCGGCCAGCCATTAGCGTAGGCGTCGATGCCGATCACGAGGGCGAAGGAGCGCTTGTACAGCGCGAAGGGTGCGGCCGCGTCGGTTGCTTTGACGGTGACGCCGCCGCCAGGGGCTTGCGCGTCGGCAGCAGGCGCCAGCGACAGGGTTGCAGCAATGAGAACGGCTGTCAGAAATCGCATGAGCCCCCGCAGATCGGTCGCGGGCAGAGTAGCGGGGGTTTGTGACGCTGTCACGGAGCGTTCGAGAAGCAGCCGGCTTACCGCGCCGCTAAGCGGAGGCTGGATCTCACATGGGTGGGGACTTCGTTGAAATGAGCCCGATAACATCGATTGAAGTGCGAGATGTCCGAATAGCCAACCGCGAGCGCGATGGATCCGATCGATCGTCGCTCTGCCTGATTGCAAAGCAGTTCGCGGGCTTTTCTTAGACGCTCTCCGCGAACGCGATCTGTAAACGAACGACCGGATCGCTTGAGCAACAGGGAAAGCGACCGCGTCGACATCCCGACCTCGTAGGCCAAGTCAGCTAGCCGGAAGCCAGGCTCGTGGAAACGCGACCGGATGACCGAAATGACGCGCAACAATTGCTCGGTGCACGACGGGGCGCCTTCCTGGCGTGGCCCTGCAAGTGCAACGCTGGTAGCACAAAGCTCGGCCAAAGCAACGATATAGCGCTCGACAACGTCTGACAACTCAGCGCTGCGCGCGACATCGCTGACGGAAAGATTGTGAACTGCCGCCTTAAGAAGCCGCAATTGCGCGCAGTGTCCGTCAATATCAGTTTGATAAGACTGGGTTGCAGAATGGCCAGCACTTCCCCTCAGCGCAACAATCACGAGTGCGGCTGGCGAGTCCGCGCTTACTCGGTGCAGGTGTGGGCCTTTAATCCAGACTGCGCGTTGCCTGTCCACGTGACAGTGGGCGCCGTCGGACGTCTCGACATCGGACCGCCCGCGAAGCCCATAGACGAGAGTGTCACGCACTGGCCCGCTCGCGACTTTGGCCGAGGGAACCACACGGTCGGAGCCCAGTTGCAGCCGAACGACACGGACGGCTTCGCTGTCGAACACGATGCTGCGCAGCGATGGGCCGCCGTGGGCTGAGCCAGTCGAGCGAACGAAACCGCCGGGGCCAGCTGGTTCGCGGCCGTCCCCCGCCTCTTCACCCTGGCTCTGCATCAACGCACCTTACGTGGCGGGCTCATAGCGGATTAGTTGCTGCTCGCTGCAAGCTAGTCGTGGTTTGCATTTTGCGCAACATGGAAGTCCGCAGATTGGCGGAAGCGTCCAAGACGTTCCCTAAGCTCCTCGTGTAAACTCATCTTACCTGTTGGAAATGATCGCGCCCTCGGTGACGAGGCCTCGCGCCTTCGTCTGCTTCGCCAATTGCCTGGGGCACGGCGCGAGTCGGACTCTTATAAACGATTTTCTAGAGCAAGGGATGCGCCAATGCCAGTCAATAGAGACACCGTCGAGTTGGCGATCAACAACTTGCTCAACGATCTGCAGGCGCGGGCCGTCGCAGCAGTGACGGACGGAGCGCCGGACTTCCTCGGAGCGCTGATCGCCCCGGCTGGGGGCGCACTTTTTGGGGAGCTTCGCGAAACCCTGTTCGAAGCTCTGTTCGCCGCCGGCGATGATCCGACCGCCATTGCCGCCGCGCTCGATGCGGTCGCTGGCATCGATGCCGTTCTCGATGGAGACGACCTTCAGATCTCGATTACAGGCTCCGGTGTACTCGCGCTGGATCCAACGACGCTGGGGCTTGGAGCGTCCGCTGGTGGGTTCGGGATCGAAATTGCGGGCACGTTTGCGTCGATGCTGAACGCAGGCATCGATATCGATCTGAAGGTCGACGGCACCTCTGGAGCAGTCAGCCTCGTCAGCACGGGCGACCGGGAAATCTCCGTCGGTCTCGCTTCTGACATCAGCCTGTCGGCCGGTGCGAGTCTCGGCTTCATCGATGTGACAGTAACCGACAACGATCCAGCAGCCCATGAGGTCGACCTCGTCTTCAACGTCGACCTGTCCGCCGGTGCACTGAATGCCGTGACGGCCTCGACGTCCTTTACGGGCAGCGCCGGTCTGCAGCTCAAGCTCGAGACGTCGACTTCGGTCGAACTGCTGCCCGAGATCAGCGCGGTGTTTGATTTGGAGTTCGACGTCGCCACGGCTCTGACGACGATCTCGTTCATGGACGTGACACTCGACATCGGCTCACTGGTCAGGCCCTTCCAGAGCATCCTCGGCCCCCTCGACGACCTGCTCAACAAGGGGCCGTTTGCCGATGTTCTCGACCTGGGTCTGGGACCGCTTCCGCTGATCGACGACCTGGCCGATGAACTCGGACTGACAGGTACGCTAGACGCCGTGGGCAACGATGGCGACGTCAGTCTGGCCGATCTGGCGGCGCTGAAGAGCAGGTTCGATGGCGGCGGCTCCAACGGCTTTTTTGATGCGCTGGCCAAGATTGCGACGCTGCGCAGCATCGTCGGATCGCTTCAGAATGGCGAGATCAAACTCGGCGACTTCGAGTTGGGCACGACAGTTCTAGACTCGAAGGCGAAGTTTCTCGGCATTCTCGGCAGCGAAGCCACTGGCTTTCTCAACGACGTGTTCAAGGCGGTACCCGGCCTCGGCGACAACTTCGCACAGACGAGCGGCTTCAAGATCCCGATACTCGATGATCCGACCAAAATCGTCGATCTTCTGTTGAATGGTGCCGAGGGCTCGCCGCCCTTGATCCTCATCGAGTATGATCTGCCCGACCTCAAGGTTGCTGGCCAGGCCGAGGTGTTTTTCCCGCTCCTGGGGCCGCTCGGATTGTTCTTGCGCGGCCAAGTCAAGGCGGAGGCCGACTTACAGATCGGGTACGATACGGAAGGGCTGAAGACGCTGGCGGCCGGCGGCTCGGTCATCGAGGCAATTGCCGATGGCCTTTACGTGACGACGAAGCCGATCCTCAACGCCGACGGAACACCGGCCGCGATCGATGACAAGAAAAACCCAACTGGTTACGAGCCGATCGGCACGGCCTTTGGCAAGATCGACGCCGGAGCGGGCCTGCGGGCCGTAATCGTTTCGGCGTCGGTCTCCGGCGGCATCGGTCTCAGTATCGAGGGGTATCTGGATAACGGCGAACCCGGCAATCTCGGAGATGGCCGGTTACGGCTCGACGAGCTCACCGACCTCGGGCTTTGCTTCCTGGATCCGTTGCGCGGACGAGCCTTTGCCGACGTTCAGGTCGAGATCGAGATCGGCTTTTCGCCGTTTTCCTATACCCAGCGCATTCCGCTTGCGAGCGTTGTGCTCGCCGACTTCGACCTGAACAAGTGCGATACCCCAGCGCCATTGCCCGGCCAGGGACTTGCGCGAATTGACGTCGCCAACCCTCATAACCTCATTCTGCACACTGGCCCCACTGAGTCGGCATTGCGCGTGTTCCCAGGCGTTACCTCGCTGGCGGCCGACCTCGCCGAACCTTATCAGATCGCGCTCGCCCGCGACGACAACGGCAATGTGATCAACGGTGCGCTCGATGTCGCCGCCTTCGGCTTCCGCCAGCGGCTCGGCTCCAACACGCCAGGCGAGGAAATTTTCGTCATCACTGCCAATTTCGGCGCCCAGAACGATGCGCTGGCTATCGCCGAGGACGTCGGGACCGACAGCAATGTCGACGGCGGCGACGGTAGCGACTACCTTCAGGGCGGCGCCGGAGTCGATACCTTCGATGGCGGCGCGGGCGACGACTACCTTCTCGGCAACCGCGGCAACGACATCCTGCGCGGCGGGGCAGATAGCGACGTTCTTGACGGCGGCGCGGGCGGCGACATGCTCGACGGGGGAACCGGGCGTGACAAGGTCAGCTATGAGAAGTCGGCAAGTGAGGTTTGGATCCTGGCTCTGCCGGACGGCACACTGACGGCGGCTTTGGGCGATGCCAGCGGCGACACGCTCATCGCAATCGAAGACATCATCGGCTCGAACTTCAACGACATCATCCAGACGACCTCGCAACCCAGCGTGGATGCCCCAGACAATTTCGTTGACGGCCGCGACGGCAGGGACTCGATCACCGGTGCCGCAAATCGCAACGATTTCCTGATCGGCGGCAAGGGCGGCGACTTCATCGACGGCGGCATCGACAATGGGCCAGGCACATCAATCGATGGCAACAAGCCCGGCGTCATAGATGGCACCAGCTATCTGAGTTCGTTCGGAGGTGTCGAAATCGATCTGCAGGAGCGCATTTTCCGCGGCGGCGACGCCGAAGGTGATGTTCTCACCCGCATCGAGGCGGTGCAGGGCTCCGGCAACGATGATACGATCTCCGGCGACGCCAATAATAACAACATCGATGGTTTTGTCGGCAACGATCGCCTCGACGGCCGCGGTGGCATCGACCGCGTGACCGGCGGGCAGGGCAATGACCTCATCTCCGGGCGCGCGGACGGCGATACGCTCGACGGCGGCGGGCTTTTGAACGATCCCGGCGACGATACGCTCACCTACGAGCTTCTCGGCGCGCCGGTAACAGTCGACCTGTCGAACAACGACGGCGCAGGCAGCGACATCATCGTCGGCGCCAGCGGCCAGACCGGCGTCAATCCGGACGGGACGCCGATCATCGAAATAGCGCCCGGCTTCAGCACGTTCGAAAACCTGACCGGCACAAACGTTGCGGGAGCTGGCGACAGCCTCACGGGAGACCAAGACTACAACGTCATCCGCGGCCTTGCCGGCGACGATGTAATTAAGGGATTGGGGGGCGATGACACCCTGATCGGCGGCCTTGGGGCCGACGCGCTCGATGGCGGAGCCGGCAGGGACTTGGCCGACTACAGCGGCTCCCTCGCGGGCGTCAGCGTCAGCCTCGCGACCGGACTAGGCTTTGACATCGCTGCGGGCAACGGCAGCGATGCTGAGGGAGACCGCTTGGCGTTTGTCACCGACGGTTCGCGCAACACGATCGAGGATCTGCGCGGCACGGACTTCACCGATTTTCTGCAAGGAGACGCTGGCGACAACGTTCTCGACCCGCGGCTGAGTAACATTGCCTCGTTTGACTTCGTCCTCGGCGGAGGAACCAACGACTCCGACC
This sequence comes from Filomicrobium sp., assembly GCA_041738055.1. GTDB lineage: Bacteria > Pseudomonadota > Alphaproteobacteria > Rhizobiales > Hyphomicrobiaceae > Filomicrobium. The sequence continues at coordinate 6,731 of JBGSQO010000665.1, read as the reverse complement.
TGCTCATCGTCGACTATTCTCGCGGAGACACGGGAGGCGGCGTTACGGGTGGGTTCGACAATGCCGGCGCAGGCAGCTTCGTGCGTCCGACGCGCGATGGGTCGGCTACACTCGACAGCATCATCTTTGCCGAGATCGAGCGGCTGTATGTCATCGGGACGATCAAGGACGACACGATCACCGGCGGCTATGACGACGACACCATCTTCACCGGCAATGGCGCGGATATAATCCTGGCAGGGGCGGGCGAGGACAACGTCGACGCCGGCGACGGCAACGACGACGTCGTCTATGGAAATGATTCGTCGGGAAACTTGATCACGAGCGGCAGCAGCGACGGCTCGCCGCCTCGGGTTGGCACCTTCTCGCTCGACGGCGGTCGCGGGATCGATTCGTTGTCGATCTCGCTTTCGGGAACAGCAGAGGATGTCATCATCACGGGCGCCGATCCCAACAGCGCCTTCCGCGGCACCAATCTGTCGCTGTCCGGCACCGGCGCCGGCATCAGAAACTTCGAAATCATCAAGGACGTCGTAACGGGCAGTGGCAACGTCGGCGGCAACGACATCCTTTCGCAGCCCGGTATCGTCGGCAACCAGTGGCAGACCGGCGCCGGTGACGACATCCTGCTTCCGGGTCTCGGCAGAGATGTCGTCGACGGTGGTTACGATTCCAATGGCATAAGTTTATTCGGCGACGTTGGATATCTCTACCTGGCTCCATTTTTCGAGCTTTCCGGCGACACTCTGGTGCTGGACTACTCGGACTATTCGGACTTCAGCGTGACCGGGCGTGCCGAGAGTGTTCTTGTAACTCCGCCCCGCCCTGGTCTGCCTATTTTTGTAACCAGCACTGCCTATGACACTAACGAGGGCGTATACTTCAGCAGTAATGGCGAAACCGTCCTAGAGTTCTCCGAGATCGAACGGATCTTTGTCAGGGGCACCCAGCAATCCGACGTTCTCAGTGGGACATTCGTCGCCACGCAAGTGTTCGGTGATTTTGTAGATGGCGTAGGTCGTATAAACCAGCGACGGGGCGACGACCTTCTTCAGGGAGAAGGCGGCGACGACATCATTTTCGGCTACTCCGGCGACGACGTCCTGTTCGGTGGATCTGGCAATGACGTGCTTGTCGGCGGCTGGTTCCAGGGCAGCGGCGGCAACCATGACACTCGCGAGGTCGACATCCTGACGGGTGGCGACGGTTTCGACGTCTTTGTTCTGGGCGACAGCACGGGGCTTCTCTACGGCGATCTGTCGCCTGATTTCAACTCTGAAAACCACGCGGTCATTACAGACTTCACGATCGACGACCCGAGCGGACTTACCGACCTGATTCAGCTTCACGGTTTAGTGGAAGACTTCTACACGTCGGAGGTGGACGGGGACACGGAGATTTATCACACGACTGCTTTCGTGGCCGAGAGCGACGAACTGATCGCCCGCATCGAGAATTTCACAAATTTCGATCTCAACGCCGGTTACGTCGTGTTCGATACCTTCGGTCCTTACGGCCCGCAGGACCTTGCCGCCGCGCGCCAGTCCGAGCCAGCGGTCGCCAGCACGCCGGCACTGCAGGCTCTTTCCCCCGTCACCGATAGTCCTCTGGTCGAGGCCAATGCACTTGTCGAACTCGATGGCACGCCTGTCGCGCTCGCGGTTTCCGCGAACGGTTTCACCGTCCAGCAGGAGAGCGACGCGGATGTTCTCGCCCAAAAGCTCGGTAGCGTAAGCGGCTTGAGTAACGTCCGCCTTTCCATTGATGGCAACGCAGACGCCTCTGGCTATTTCACCGGCGATCCCTTCGGCCTCGGCTCGGGCATCGTGATCTCGACAGGTAAGGTGGAAGACCTCGTCGGACCAAATATGTCGAGCGGTGAGGGAACCTCGGTTGCGCAGATCCCTATTGAATTTGTTCTAATCGGTGACGATCAAGACGTAGGTACATTCATCTATCGCGCCGACCTCAGCGACCTGGGTGTCGACCTGAGATCGTTCACCCTGACCGACAGCAATGCCAAACTGACGTCAGCGTTCGTCAGCGGCAGTGATATAGACTTCGTTGGGATCAGTCGCACATTCGTCGACGGCATCCCGAATTCAACCGCCCCCAATGTTGACGACAACGGAGTTGTGCCCAAGGTCGACGTCTTCGACTTCAGCGCAGCTGGAATTACGCTGCGTCCAGGCACGCAAAATGGCGGCTCCACGCGCGATCTTGTCGGCACGGTGAATAGAACTCTTGTCGAGAATGCTGGCCATCTCGAAGTTGTCGATGGCAATTTCGGTTCGGGAACCGGCGTGGTTTCACTCGGCGACGGCGGCTCGATTACGTTTGATTTGAAGCAGCCGGTCAGTACGGACGGCCCGCTCTATCTCTACATTGGCGAAGCAGGAACTGCGGAGCCCGTGCCCGGAAACTTCTCCGTTTCGGCATCGTTCGTAGAGCCCAACGGCGACCTGTCGACCGACCTCGGTGCGCAAGGCATCGACGGCGATGCGACGACCCTCACCTACTCGTTCACACCTGATGCCGGCCTCAGCGTCGTCGAGTTCAGCTTCGTCATCTTCTCCGAGGAACTGCCGGAATTCGGCGGGTCAGAACTGCTCGATGCAATCAGCATTACCGTCAACAGCGTCGAGAAGGGCACTCTGTCGGACGGGGCCGCGGCCATCCTCGAAAACCTCGCGCTGCAGTCAGGCGGCCCGTTCCATCCCGATCTCGTGCTGAATGCGCCGGGCACTGGCCCAGCGGCAGACACGACCCGCGCCGATGCCTATACGAAGGTGCTGACCTTCCGCGCCAACGTCGATGCCGGCGTCGAGAATACCGTGAAGATCAGCGTTGGAGAATTGCGTGACGGCTTCCTGGATACGGGTATCCTTCTCAAGGAAGGATCGATCCGCGCCATACCGGATGCACGTCTGTCAACCGCACAGGGCGGCTCGGGCAGCATCGCCGACGGCCCGCTGACCGAGGGCGGTTCGCCGGGCAGCTTCACCGTCCGACGCCCGCCGGGCACGGGCTCGACGGACGACGTCTGCGTCATCTTGCGGCCAACGCCCAACCTGATGCTCGGCGACAACGCACCCGGCCAGGAGCTAAAGGTCGTCTTCACACCCGATGGGCCCGACGAGATCACGGTTCCCGTCAAGGCGGTTCCTGGCGCTGGCGATCCAACGCCCGGCCGCATCCTGCCCGAGGTCGAGAGCGACGACCCCGACTTGGACGGTCAACAGCTCCCGCCGGGCGTCTACATCATCGAGAAGCCGACCAACCTCCCGCCGACGATCACCACGCCTGACGCTGAAATTCGGGTTGCGGAGAACGCCACCTCGATTGTGACCATTACGGCAACGGACCCCGATCAGGGCCAAACGCTCACGTACACGAAAAACGGAGGCGCGGACGCGGATCTGTTTGCAATCGACGCATCGACTGGCGCACTCACCTTCGTGGGCTCTCCCGACTACGAGGACCCCGCAGACGTTGGCGGCGACAACGTCTACGAGGTCGAGGTCAAAGTCACCGACAGTGGCGATCCCGCGCTCAGCGACACCCAGCTTCTGAAGGTGCGCGTGACCGACCAACCCGAGATCGTCACCCTGGCCGTCCGCTTCATCTCTGAGTCGGCAAGCTATAAGAGCACGCTCGGCTGGTATGACTCGCGCACGGGCAAGGGCGGCATCCTGTTTGCCTCCATCGAGCAGACGGGGCGCCATCCAACCGTCAAACCGGGCATCAGCGAGGCGACCTTCGACGTGGCGACGAGTGCCGTCGAGTTCGTCGAGTACTTCCTCATTCCGAATGGTGGCGAGCTGAACTCCAAGAGCGCGCTGGACGACAGCGTCCAGGTCATCGCGCTGGCAAATGGTGCATTCGCAGTTGCAAGGCTCGACAGCTCCGGCGCAATCGTTCGCGACCACCATGGCAATCCCGCGCTGTTGGCCGGAGCCGGCGCCAAAGTCCTGCTGACCGAGCCGGATAAGAACCCAGGTGATGTCGATTACGCCTCGCGCACAGCTGGCGCCAATCAGACGCAGGCAAATCTCGCTGGCGACGGTCCCACCGGGCTCATTGCCTGGGAGGATACCGCGGCCGTTCGCAACAAGAACGGCACCTACGGACGCCCGGGTGACGCCGACTACAACGACGTCGTCGTCCGCGTCACCAAGAAGGAAGGCGAGGCCATTTACGGAACGGACGCCGGAGAACGGCATATCGGTACCGCCTTCGCCGATGTCATCCATGCCGAAGGTGGCGACGACACGCTCGAGGGCGGCGACCGCGACGACAAGCTCGACGGTGGCAGCGGAGCCGACCGCATGATGGGCGGCAAGGGCGACGATATCTATTGCGTCGACAATGCTGGAGACGTGGTCGTCGAGTCGAGGTCTCAGGGATTCGACACCGTCATTACGACGCTGTCGGCATACTCACTGTCCAGCAATCTCGAGGCGCTCGTCTATGACGGCCCGGATGCGTTCCTCGGCACTGGCAATTCGCTCAACAATCGCATCGAGGGCGGTGAACTTGGAGACGTGCTTCTGGGGCTCGACGGAAGCGACTTGCTATTCGGCCGTGGCGGCAACGATACCCTTGCCGGCGGAAGCGGCCGGGATGTCCTCGACGGCGGCCCGGGCGACGATTTGCTGACCGGCGGCGCTGGCAACGACGTCTTCTCCTTCGGCATCGACTTCGGCCTCGACACTGTCCAGGACTTCAAGGACACCGCCAACGAGAACGACGTCATCCAGTTGTCGACGGCGCTGTTCGCTGACTTCGCCGCAGTGCAGGCCGTCTCCAGTCAGGTCGGCGCGGACGTCAAAATCATGCTCGACGCCCAGAACGTCATCACCCTCAAGGCCACCTTGCTTGCCAACCTCGATGCGGGGGACTTCTGGTTCGTTTGAGGACGTCCAGCGAGTGATGCCGAAGATGCAAGCGCCCCACAGCGAACGATCGTTGTGGGGCGAGATGGCTATAGCTTCGAGATGAAGACTTCCGGTCCTGAACCGAGCGGACATGTGAGCGGACGTCACGCAGATGTCGGCTTGGGGCCATCTTCAACGATTTCGTGTCCTTGGCGCCACCCCCGCCTGACCTTCGAGAGCGGCTGACCGTTGGAAACGGAAGACGAACATTTACGCGATGCGGAGGAAGCTGCCGTCGCGGCACGGCCATGCATCAGCGCTGAGACGACAGAGCGGCCCTAGTCGCCGGACCTCCAACAGCGGAAACTTTGTCGACATCGCCCTGATCGTGCCCCAGGGCGTGGTGTAGCTGGCCGGTCATGGCCTGAGCTCGATGTTGGCTCGGGCGACGTGCTCAGGCTGCGGCGATGCGCTTTGGCCGAGCCTGTGGATCATCGCGTCGATGAGCGGGCGTGGAAACTGCTACGACAACGCCATGGTCGAGACCGTTTTCAAGACGATCAAATCCGAGCTTATCTGGCGCACGGCCTTCGCGACACGCAACGACGCCCGTAAGGCCATTGGCCGTTACATCGAAGGGTTCTATAACCCTCGTCGGCGGCACTCGAGCCTCGGCTATGTCAGCCCGGCAGCGTTCGAAGCAACGTTCGCCGCGACGACACGAAAAAGGGCGAATCGCTCTCCACTGAATCGGGGGAGGTCCAAAATGCAATCTTCCAGAGGCTCGCCAGCCTGGCGCAATCGAATTGCGCATCGATGCCAAGCTGCGTCGTGCGGGTAAAGGGATCCGATTGGTGTTCGGGGGAGGCCTGGCCGAGAAGCCCGACGCTCAGATGATCGCACTCTTGCGCGATGCGCACGCGACCCGCGAGGCCCTGCTGTCGGGACGCGACGAGACCATCGACGCCATGTCGCAGCGCCTCGGCATCAAGCGGGACACCCTCTCGGCGCAGATGCGGCTGACCTATCTCGCACCCGACATCATCCGCGCCCTCGTCCTCGGGCGGCCCGCCGAGGGGCTGACGCCGGCCGGCCTTATCTCCCTGTGCAAAGACCTCCCGCACGACTGGCAGCACCAGCGGACAGTCATCGGTCTCGAGACCCGGTAGCACCCCGAAAAGCGCCGAAAACGATGCGAGTCTGACCGGCCGAAAAGGGCCCCTCAGAGATACTACAGGCGTTGATTCGGGGAACGTCACCGAGAGACGCCGCTGGATGCGAGCACCTTCAAGATGCAGGTCGCCAAGCCACGGAAACTACGGCGAATTTCCGTCCGCAGAAATCATAAAATATGAAGCGATATCAATTCGTTAGTTGTTGGCTGGGGCGCTAGGATTCGAACCTAGGAATGGCGGTACCAAAAACCGCTGCCTTACCACTTGGCGACGCCCCAATCCGCCTGGACCGGCGGTGTGTCGCCGGCTCAGGAGGGCGGCACCATAGTCATTCGCAGGCGCGACGACAAGCACGAGCGACACGAGCGATAACGTGATTCTTGGTCGGCCCCCGTCCACCTCGTGTCGCCAGCTCTGGCGGGGGCACTGGAGCCCGGCGACCTTGTGCCATACGATGCACTGCGTGCGCTCAAAGGCACGATCGCGTCCGATCGCACGTCCGGGCTCGGCGACGATGACGTCCTGACGGGGCTCGAGGGCAGGACTGCCTGTCCGCGGAAGGACCGGTCCATCCTTCACCTGACCGCGCGCCGAGCATTAGGCCAGCAGTTGCCGCTGCGATCAACCGCGGGCGCGCCGCCGATTGCCCTCGGCGCTGCGGGTTGCTGCCTGCGGCGCC
>JBGSQO010000652.1:0-7733 GCA_041738055.1 Filomicrobium sp. | reverse complement strand
GTCCGCGGTGGCCGCGCTCGGCGGCCGGCATGGAGCCGAAGCCGGCGACCGCAGCTTCCAGCGACAGGCCAGTCGTCTGGCCGAGCATCTGGCCGCAGGTGGCAAGATCCTGATCGTCAGGCTCGCCACAGATGTCGACGAAACGCGGATCTGCCGGCTGTTGCTCGGATATGCGGCCAACGGCGTCCAGACCCACGAGATTCGGTCTGCGTGATACGCCCGGGACACCCCCTGCGACGACCGCCCGGCATCTCCATCTCGCTCCCCGTTCCAAACAGTATTTGGGTCTGCTTTCGGGCTCCTTGGAGGCTTGCGCCACGCGTTGATCGACCGCATCGTCAGGGCGCACCCGGTCGGCTAGTTTAAAGCTACCTGTAAAATCAAGATTATAGACCACTTCTGAATGCACCCTCATTTGGTCGCATCCAGCCCCCTGCTTGATCGGCGTCAAGGCTTAAAGCCCCTGCCATCGGCGAACTGCACAATGGACCCGAAGGCTCCGGGGGGAGCCCGACGGTCCGCCAACTGAGAGAAGAGAAACCGAGGCAACAGATGACAGACACGACGGCCGAAGGCCACGCGTTCTCAGACGCGAGCGCAGTCATCGTCGCTGGATTGGTCACCGCGGCCGGCGTTCTGCTGGCCCTCAACACGACCGACCCGTCGATGGCATTCCACGGGGTCCTGTTCGCAGCAGCCGGCTTAATCGCCGGCCTCTACGTACTGGCCGCCGCATTCTCGAACACGCAAGAAGATACCTCCGGATACATGGACGGCCCGATCAAGGTCGCGGTCGTCGCCTCGATATTCTGGGGCATCGCGGGCTTTCTGGTCGGCGATATCATCGCTTGGCAGCTCGCCTTTCCGGCGCTGAACTTCGACCTGCCGTGGACCAGCTTCGGGCGACTGCGCCCGCTGCACACCTCGGCGGTGATCTTCGCGTTCGGCGGCAACGTGCTGCTGGCGACGTCGTTCTACGTCGTGCAGCGCACGAGCCACGCGCGCATGCCGGGCCGCTGGGCCGGCTACTTCGTGATCTGGGGCTACCAGCTCTTCATCGCGATTGCCGGCACCGGTTACATCCTCGGCATCACCCAGTCCAAGGAATACGCCGAGCCGGAGTGGTATGCCGACCTGTGGCTGACCATCGTCTGGGTCGTCTACCTGCTCGTCTTCCTTGGCACGCTGTGGAAGCGGAAAGAACCGCACATCTACGTGGCCAACTGGTTCTACCTCGCCTTCATCGTGACGATTGCGATGCTGCACATCGTCAACAACCTGTCGATGCCGGTCTCCATCTGGGAGGCGAAGTCCTACTCGGCCTTCCCGGGCGTGCAGGATGCCATGACGCAGTGGTGGTATGGCCATAACGCCGTCGGCTTCTTCCTCACCGCCGGCTTCCTCGGCATCATGTACTACTTCATCCCCAAGCGCGTGGAGCGGCCGGTCTACTCCTACCGGTTGTCGATCGTGCACTTCTGGACGCTGATCTTCCTCTACATCTGGGCCGGTCCCCACCACCTGCACTACACGGCCCTTCCCGACTGGGCGCAGACGCTCGGTATGGCGTTCTCCATCATGCTGTGGATGCCGTCCTGGGGTGGCATGATCAACGGCCTGATGACGCTGTCGGGTGCCTGGGACAAGCTCAGGACCGATCCCGTCGTGCGCCTGCTGGTCGTTTCGGTCGCGTTCTACGGCATGTCGACGTTCGAAGGCCCGCTGATGTCCATCAAGGCGGTCAACTCGCTGTCGCACTACACCGACTGGACCATCGGCCACGTGCACTCGGGTGCGCTCGGCTGGGTGGCCATGGTGTCGTTCGGCGCCATCTATTGCCTCGTGCCCTGGCTGTGGAAGCGCAAGGCGCTCTACTCCATCCGGCTCGTCGAGTGGCACTTCTGGATCTCGACGCTGGGTATCCTGCTCTACATCACCGCGATGTGGGTGTCGGGCATCCTGCAGGGTCTGATGTGGCGCGCCTACGACAAGCTCGGCTTCCTCACCTACTCGTTCGTCGAGACGGTTGAAGCCATGCATCCCTTCTACGTCATCCGTGCCTTCGGCGGCCTGCTGTTCGTCGTCGGAAGCCTCATCATGGCCTACAACGTGTGGCGCACGATCGCTGGCCACGAGCCGGTCGATGCGAAGGACCAGCCGCGCTCTGCGGCCGCTCCCGAGCTGCGTCCTGTAGCCGCCGAATAAGGGGACGCAACCATGAACCACGCAATCTTCGAGAAGCACTCCCTCGTGCTCCTGATCGGCATCCTCATCACGGTGTCGATCGGCGGCCTCGTGCAGATCGCGCCCTTGTTCTGGGTCGAGAGCACGATCGAAAAGGTGCAGGGCATGCGGCCCTACTCCCCGCTCGAGCAGGCCGGCCGCGACATCTACATCCGCGAGGGCTGCTACACCTGCCACTCGCAGATGATCCGCACCTTGCGCGACGAGGTGGAGCGGTACGGGCATTACTCGCTCGCAGCCGAGTCCATGTACGATCACCCCTTCCAGTGGGGCTCCAAGCGGACCGGACCGGACCTCGCCCGCGTCGGCGGCAAGTACTCCGACAGCTGGCATGTCGAGCACATGAAGAACCCGCGCTCGGTCGTGCCGGAGAGCATCATGCCCTCCTACAACTGGATGGCCACGCGTGAGCTCGACTACAAGACGGTCGAGGCCAACATGGCCGCGCTGCGGACGGTCGGCGTGCCCTACTCGGACGAGATGATCGCCAAGGCGAAGGCCGACATCGTCGCCCAGGTGAGCCCCGACACGAAGGCCGCCAAGGAGTTGGTCGCCCGCTATCCCAAGGCGGTCGTCTCCAACTTCGACGGCGACGCAACCAAGGTGACGGAACTCGACGCAGTGATCGCCTACTTGCAGATGCTGGGCACGCTCGTCGACTTCGCCAAGTTCGACGCGTCCGGCCCGAACCTGCGATAAGGAGGAAACCCCATGGACTACAACACAGTCGCCACCTTCTCGCAGGTCACCTCGCTGTTGATGTTCATCGTCCTGTTCATCGGCGTGCTGGCCTACGCACTTTGGCCGGCCAACGGTAAGCGGTTCGATGCAGCCCAGCGCGATGCACTCGACCTCGACAGCAACGATCACGTTAAGAACGGGGGCCGGTGATGGGCCATCATGACAAACCAGAGTTCGACGAGGCCACGGGCTACCACACCACGGGCCACGTCTGGGACGGCGACCTGAAGGAATTGAACAAGCCGCTGCCGAAGTGGTGGCTTTATACCTTCTACGTCTGCATCGTCTGGGCCATCGGCTACATGGTCCTGTATCCGGCCTGGCCGCTCGCCAACGACTACACCCGCGGCATGCTCGGCTTCTCGCAGCGGGCGACCGTGATGGCCGAGGTCGAGGCCGGCAAGGACCGCCAGAAGGTGTTCCGCGACAAGCTCGCGGCAACCCCCCTGGACAAGGTCAAGAGCGACGAGGAGCTGCTGCGCTTCGCCCGCGCCGGCGGCAAGGCGGCCTTCGGCACCAACTGCGCGCCCTGCCACGGCTCGGGCGCCCAGGGTGGCGTCGGCTATCCCAACCTCAACGACGACGACTGGATCTGGGGTGGCTCGGTCGAGGCCGTGCAGCAGACGATCCAGCACGGCATCCGCTGGCAGGGTGACGGCGACACGCGCGTCTCCGACATGCCGAAGTTCGGCGTGGACGGCGTGCTGGACAACAAGCAGATCGGCGACGTCGCCGAGTTCGTCCTCGCCTTCTCGGGCAAGGGCTCGGACAAGGCTGCTGCCGAACGCGGCAAGGCGATCTGGGAAGCCAACGCGTGCGCTGGCTGCCACGGCGAGAAGGGCGAGGGCAATCCGGAACTCGGCGCCCCCTCCCTCAACGACGCGATCTGGCTCTACGGCGGCAGCAAGGACGCCATCGTGCAGTCGATCCACACCGGTCGCGGCGGCGTCATGCCGTCGTGGAAGGGGCGTCTCGACGACGTGACCATCAAGTCGCTCGCCGTCTACGTCCACACCCTCGGCGGCGGCAAGTAAGGCCTCCCGTCCCGCACATGCCGACCGGTCCCCTCTCCCCATTGCCCTGCACTTGCAATGGGGAGAGGGCTAGGGTGAGGGGCAGACAAAGGCTCGTGACGGGCAGCCCCAGATGCTGCGGCTCGTGGCTGCCCCTCACCCCGACCCTCTCCCCGTAAGGACGGGGAGAGGGGGAACTCCCGCCCAACAGCGTGGCGATTGAAATATCGCAAGGCAAAGGGGTGCAAAGCCCCGCACTCTACAGAATTCATGAGCCGGGTCCGACATGACCCAACCTGCCCGGGCGCGACCCGGGACTAGAGAGCGAGCATCTCGATGACCGCGATGGACAAGCCCAATCCCTTCCTGATCGAGTCCGCCGCCGGCGTTGGTCAGATCGACGTCGAGGCCGTCAACCGCAAGGGCGACCGCCAACTCTACGAGACGCGCCAGAAAATCTATGCCAAGCGCGCGACGGGCTTATTCCGCAATCTCAAGTGGATCGTGATGGCGGTCACCATGGCCGTCTACTATCTCATGCCGTGGCTGCGCTTCGACCGCGGCGAGGCCCTGCCCGATCAGGCCGTGCTGTTCGACGTCGCCAACGGGCGCATCTTCTTCTTCTGGCTCGAGATCTGGCCGCAGGAGTTGTATCTCGTCACGGGCTTCCTCGTGCTCTCCGCGCTGGCCCTGTTCCTGTTCACCGCCATCGCCGGCCGCGTCTGGTGCGGCTATCTGTGCTGGCAGACGGTGTGGACCGACCTGATGATCGCGGTCGAGCGGTTCTGGCAGGGCGATCGTAACGCCCGCATCCGGCTCGACAAGGAGCCGTGGAGCGCGAGCAAGGCCTACAAGAAGGTGATGACCCACCTGTCGTGGGTGCTGATCGCGGTCGCCACCGGCGGCGCCTTCACCTTCTACTTCCGCGACGCGCCGACGCTCGCCTACGAGTTCGTCACCGGCACCGCGCCGATGATCGCCTACCTGTTCCTCGGCCTGTTTACCGCGATGACCTACCTGATGGGCGGCATCGCGCGCGAGCAGGTGTGCATCTACATGTGCCCCTGGCCGCGCATCCAGGGCGCCATGTTCGACCAGGACAGCTTGCTCGTCACCTATCGTGACTTCCGCGGCGAGCCGCGCGGACCTCATCGCAAGGGCGAAGCATGGGACGACCGGGGTGACTGCATCGACTGCAAGGCATGCGTGGCGGTCTGCCCGATGGGCATCGACATCCGCGACGGCGCCCAGCTCGAGTGCATCCAGTGCGCGCTGTGCATCGATGCCTGCGACGACATCATGACCAAGATCGGCCGGCCAACCAAGCTCATCTCATACGAGACGTTCCGGTCGCTCGAATCCGAGAAGAAGGGCGGCGGCTTCAAGCTCAACCTGATCCGGCCGCGCACCATCCTCTACACCTCGCTGATCGGCGTCGTCGGCGTCATCATGGGCATTGCCATGATGGGCAAGACCGTCCTCGACATGAACGTCATCGCCGAGCGCAACCCGCTCTACGTGAAGCTATCGGATGGCGGCGTGCGCAACGCCTACACCATCAAGATCCTGAACAAGCTGTATGAGGCGCACACCTTCAAGCTGCGGATCGAGGGCCTGCCGGGCGCCAAGCTCGACATCGTCGGCCTGGAAGGCGAAGAACTGGTCAAAGTGGTCCCCGACGACCTGCGCGAAATCCGCGCGTACGTTGCGGTTCCGGAGGCCTTCCTCGACAAGCTGCCGCCCGAGCGGGCCTCGTTCGAGATCATCGCCGAAGACGTGACCGACAAGCGCGAGACGCGGCGCACGACCAACTTCCGGAGGCCCTGAGACCATGCGAGCGATGCCGATGAAAGCCGACGAAGGCAAGATCAAGGGCTGGCACGTGGGAGCGGCGATGATCGCCTTCTTCGGCGTGATCTTCGCGGTCAACGGCGTATTCCTCTACTCCGCGCTGTCGACCCACACCGGCGTGATCGCCAACGAACCCTACCGCAAGGGGCTCGCCTACAACGAGCGGATCGCCTTCGATGCGGCGCAGACCGCGCGCGGCTGGGTCGAGGAGGTTGCACTGGACGCGGACGGCTCGCGCCTGGTCGTCTCCCTCAAGGATGCCAAGGGCGGGCCCGTCACTGGCCTGAAGATCTCCGGCCTCGTCGGCCGGCCGTCGACGGGCGAGCAGGATGTCGCCGTCACCCTCGCCGAGACCCGGCCGGGCCACTACGAGGCGGTCACCAACTTGACGGGCCGCGGCACGTTCATGGTCAACCTCGAAGGCAGCGAACTCGGCAGCGAGGGCGAGCGGATCGTCTACCGGATGAGGAACCGCGTATGGCTGAAGCCCTGAGGCTACCGGAGGGGGCCGTTGCTGATCCACTGACGGACCCCGCCGCGGGAACCCCGACCACAGCCGAAGCCCTCACGAGCCCGCCGGCCGCACCCGCCGAGAACGACAACACGCCCTTGGTCGCGGAGACGACACTCGTCTGCGACACCATGCATTGCGGCACCTGCATGATCGCCATCGAAGACGCGCTGCGGGCCACGCCGGGCGTCGCCTCGGCCCGCGTCAATCTCACCATGCGCCGCGTCAACGTCTCCTTTGACACCTCCCGCGTCGGCGTCGACGACCTGATCGGCCGCCTCGATCGCGAGGGCTATCCGGCAGCCGAATTGATCGAGGGCCGGGAAGCCGAACGGCAGGCGATCGAGAAGGACCTGCTGAAGCGCCTGGGCGTCGCGGGCTTTGCAGCCGCCAACATCATGCTGCTCTCGGTCTCGGTATGGTCGGGCACCGCCTCCGACATGGGACAGGCCGCGCAATCTCTGTTCCACTGGGTCTCGGCGCTGATCGCGCTACCCGCGATCGCCTACTCCGGCCAGCCGTTCTTCCAGTCGGCGTTCCGGGCGCTGCGCGCGCGCCGGCTCAACATGGACGTGCCGATCACGCTCGGCGTCGTGCTGGCGACTGCCATGAGCCTCGCCCAGACCATGAAGGGCAGCCATCAGGTCTATTTCGACGCCGCCATCACGCTGCTGTTCTTCCTGCTCATCGGTCGCGTTCTGGATGCCCGGATGCGGGCGCGCGCGGCGGGAGCTGCCGCCAACCTGCTCGGCCTCAAGGCGACGACGGCGACCGTCATCCGCGCCGACGGCACCAATGCGCGCGTCTCGTCGCGCCAGTTGAAACCCGGCGACCGCATTCTGGTGGCGGCCGGCGAGCGCATTCCGGCGGATGCCTGCGTCGTCTCCGGGGAGAGCGAGGTGGAGGAGAGCCTGATCACCGGCGAGAGCGTGCCGCGGCGCATTGCGGCCAACGCGCAGATTTTCGCCGGCACCATTAATGGCTCGGGCGCGATCATCGTCGAAGCCACCGCCACCGACCAGAACACGGTTCTGGCCGAGATCAGCCGGCTCCTGGAGAACGCGGAGCAGGGACGGGGCAAGTACGTCCAACTCGCCGACCGCGCCGCCCGCATCTACGCTCCGGCCGTCCACATTCTCGGGCTCTCCACCTTCGCCGGCTGGATGGCGCTCGGATACGGCTGGGAGCCGGCGCTGATGGCGGCCATCGCCGTCCTCATCATCACCTGCCCCTGCGCGCTGGCGCTGGCTGTGCCCGCCGTGCAGGTCGCAGCCACCAGCCGGCTGTTCGGCCGTGGCGTCATCGTCAAGTCCGGCGATGCACTGGAGCGGCTCAGCGAGATCGATACCGTCGTCCTCGACAAGACCGGCACG
>JBGSQO010000609.1:0-10956 GCA_041738055.1 Filomicrobium sp. | reverse complement strand
CCCTGGGGCAGGCTGGCGATCAGGGCACTGGCGTCGGCCTCACGGGCGGCTTCGGTGGCGCGCTCACGGATCTGCGGATCGTGGGGAGCGTCCAGCATGGCGATGTTGTCGAGCACGCTGGCGTGAAACAGATGCGGGCTTTGCGGCAGCCAGGCGATGTCGGCGCGCCAGGAGGCGATGTCGGTGTCAGCCAGCGGCACGCCATCGACGAGAATGCGCCCCGAGGTCGGCGCAAGAAAACCGAGCAGCAGAGTGACGACGGTCGACTTGCCCGCGCCGCTGGGGCCGACCAGCGCGATGCGCTCGCCCGGCGCGATGTCGAAGTTCAAACCGTCGAGGCCGCGCCGCCCGTCGTCGAAGGTGACGGTGACGTCCTCGAAGGTGATGCGCGGCGGGCGAGCGGCAACGCTCTGCAGGCGCCCGCCTCCCGCGCTCATCGCCGACGCTTGGGCTTTTGCCGGTTCCGGTACCGTCATGGCCATCAACTCGACGATCTTCTCAGCCGCGCCGATGGCTTCCATGCGGGCGTGGTAGTGCGCGCCGAGTGCCCTGAGCGGGGCGTAGAACTCGGGCGCCAACAGCAGAACCAGAAAGCCGTTGAAGAACGCCATCTCGCCCCACAGCAGGCGGAAGCCGATGAAGACGGCGACCATGGCAATGGAAACCGTAGCGAAGAACTCGAGTGCCAGCGACGACAGGAACGCCACCCGCAGCACCTCCATGGTGTCGCGGCGGTAGCTGTCGGCCATGGCCGAGACGGCGTTTGCCTCGCGCCGGCTGGCGTTGAACAGTTTCAAGGTCGGCAGGCCCTGGATCGCATCGAGCAGGTGGCCGGACATGCGCAGGAGCCCGCCCCATTGCCGCTGGCTCATTTTCTCCGCGCCGCGCCCGATCAGCACCATGAACAGGGGGATCAGGGGCGCGGTGACGACGAACACGAGGGCCGACACCCAGTCGCTCGGCACGACGACGACGAGGATGGCGAGCGGCACCATGGCGGTGATGGAGGCGGCCGGTAGATAGCGCGCGTAATATGGTTCGATCGCCTCGATGCTGTCGGTGACGGCGGCAACAAGGGTGCCCGTCGGCAGGCCCGACAGCCGGATAGGCCCCAGCGCCAGCAGGTGGTCGACCAACTTGGCCCGGAGCTTGCGCTTGACGACAGCCGCCGCCTGGAAGGCCGCCTGCTCGCCCAGATAGACGAACGCAGCCCGCATCAGGAACACCAGCGGCAACAGCAGGAGCGTCGGCCAGACGTCGGCGAGCGTGGCCTTGTCGAACAGCACTGCCGAGATGATGGAGGCCACCAGCACGGCTTGCCCGATGACCACGAGCCCGACGCCGAATCCGGCCGCAATGGCAAGGCGCAGAGGACGGCTTGCGGCCGCCTTCTGCGCCTTGAGATAGGCCTCGACCTTGTGGGCCTCGGCGCGGTCGGCCTCAGCCACCGTGACGGGCCTTGTCGGCGGACTCGGCAGTGCCAGGAGCTGCGCTATGGCCAGCGCCATGGGCCGCGCCGTTTTCGTCCTCGGCCTCGAAGGCGTTCTGGAATTCATACCACATGACGTTGATGACGCCGATGGCGAGCGCTGCCGTCACGCCCAGGATCCAGGTGAAGTACCACATGTGAGACGTCTCCTTTTCGACCCTGATCGCTCAGTAGAATTCGTGGGCGCGCTTCTCGATGCCAGCCACCGAGATCTTGCCCCACATCGCCCAGTAGGCCCACACGGTGTAGGCGAGCACGATGGGCAGGAAGATCACCACCGCCCAGAACATGACGGTCAGCGTCAAGTGGCTGGAGGAGGCATCCCACACCGTCAGGCTGGCGTTGGGCTGGCTGCTGGAGGGCATGACGAAGGGGAACATCGACAGTCCGGCGGTCGCGATGATGCCGGCCATCGTCAGGGCACTCATGGCAAATGCCATGCCCGGCCGACTCACTTGCGACAGCATGACGACGACAAACGGCCCGATGAGCCCCAGCAGGGGTGCGAGCATGGCGGCCGGCACGTTGGCGTAGATGTCGAACCAGGCGCCCGCCGCGCGGACGACCTCCTTGGCCAGCGGGTTGGGCAGCGCGCCGTGGGCCGGCTCGGAGACGATGCGATAGCCGTCGATGCCGAGATAGAGCCAGATGCCGGCGAGCCCGAACAGGATCGCCACCAGCGGAGCCAGCCTCAAGATGGCATCACGCGCGCGGTCGGCGATGACGTCCTCGGTGCGCAGTTGCAGCCAGGTGGCCCCGTGCATCGCCAGCATGGCGACCGCGATGATCCCGGCCAGCAGCGCGAACGGGTTCAACAGGCCGAGCAGCGCCCAGATGAACGACAGGTCGTAGTGCGGGCGCAGGAACTGGTCGAGATGGAACGGCACGCCCTGCAACAGGTTACCGAAGGCGATGCCGAACACCAGGGCCGGGATGGTGCTGCCGGCAAACAGGCCCCAATCCCAGGCGTTGCGCCAGCGCGTATCCTCCAGCTTGGAGCGGTAGTCGAAACCGACGGGGCGGAAGAACAGCCCCACCAGCGCCAGCAGCATGGCGAGGTAGAAGCCGGAGAAGGCGGCCGCATAGACCGCGGGCCAGGCCGCGAAGATGGCCCCGCCCGCCGTGACCAGCCAGACTTGGTTGCCGTCCCAGTGGGGGGCCACCGCATTGATGACGACGCGGCGTTCGCTGTCGGTCTTGCCCAGGAAGGGGAGCAGCGTGCCCACCCCCATGTCCATGCCGTCGGTGATGGCAAAGCCGATCAGCAGAATGCCGACGAGCAGCCACCAGACGAGCTTCAGGGTCTCATAGTCCAGCACCATGACGGATGCTCCTTATGCTAGCGGGTGGGGCTCATTCGGCCGGCTGCAGGGCGGGGGCGGCATGCGCATGGCCGTTGCGCTCGTGGTAGTAGCGGCCGGTGTGCAGCGAGCTTGGACCGAGCTTGGCAAACTTCACCATCAGGTACATCTCGATGGCGAGCAGGCCGGAGTAGAACAGCAGGTAGACGCTCATCGACACGATCAGGTCGGCGACGGTCAGCGAGGAGGTCGCCAGGAACGTCGGCAGCACCTCGCCGATGGCCCACGGCTGCCGACCGAATTCGGCGACGAACCAGCCCATCTCGCAGGCAATCCACGGCAGTGGGATCGAAGCGACCGCGACCCAAAGGTAGGTGCGCTGTTGCGCCAGGGTACCTTGCGCCAGGAAGTAGAAGCCGACCGCGAAGATGCCGAGCATGAAGAAGCCGAGGCCCACCATGATGCGGAACGTCCAGAACATGTAGGGCACGTAGGGCACGCTATCCCAGGCGGCCTTTTTGATCTGCGCCTCGCTGGCGGCGGCCGGGCTCTCGACATAGCGCTTCAAGAGGAGCCCGTAGCCGAGGTCGGCCTTGTGCTTCTCGAACGCAGATTTCACGGCCTCCGACTTGTCGCCCTTGCGCAGCTTTTCGAGGTTGCCGTAGGCGATCATGCCCGAGCGCACGCGCGTCTCCGCCTTGGCGACCAACTCGGTGATGCCGGCCACCTTCTCGTCGATCGAGCGGGTGGCGATGAGGCCCAGCGCCCAGGGAATCTGCACCTCGAAGGAATTCTGTCGCGCCTCGTGATCGGGGAACGCGATCGCATTGAAGTTGGCGGGGGCTTCCTGCGTGTGCCACTCGGCCTCGATGGCGGCGAGCTTCATCTTCTGCACGTCGCCCAGTTCATAGCCGCTCTCGTCGCCCAGCACGATGACCGACAGCGCGGAGGCCACACCGAAGCCGGCGGCGACCGCGAACGAGCGCTTGGCGAAGGCGAGGTCGCGACCCTTCAGGATGTACCAGGAGGAGATGCCGAGCACGAACATCGAGGCGGTGACGTAGCCGGCTGCAACGGTGTGGATGAACTTCACCTGCGCGACAGGATTGAACACGACGGCCCAGAAGCTCGTCATCTCCATGCGCATGGTCTCGGCCGAGAACTCGGCGCCGACCGGGTTCTGCCTCCAGCCGTTGGCGACCAGAATCCACAAGGCCGACAGGTTGGTGCCGAGTGCCGTCATGAAGGTGACGCCAAGGTGCTGGCGCTTGGTCAGCTTGTCCCAGCCCAGGATCATGAGGCCGACGAAGGTCGATTCGAGGAAGAACGCCATCAGGCCCTCGATGGCCAGCGGCGCGCCGAACACGTCACCGACGTAGTGCGAGTAGTAGGACCAGTTGGTGCCGAACTGGAACTCCATGGTGAGGCCGGTCGTGACGCCGAGCGCGAAGTTGATGGCAAACAGCTTGCCCCAGAACTTCGTCATGTCACGGTAGATCTCTTTGCCCGTCATCACATAGACGGTCTCCATGATCACCAGGATCCAGGACAGTCCGAGCGTCAGCGGGACGAACAGGAAGTGGTACATCGCGACGGATGCGAACTGCCATCGCGACAGTGCGACGAGTGTCTCATCGATCATCGAGGGGGGCTCCTTTGTCGATCGGGCTCAGGGCGCGGCCGTGGAAGGAGCGCGATCGCGACCTCTCCTGCGGTTAGTCTAAACCCTGACACAGGACAGCGACGGATTGAATTGCGTATCCGCAATGAAGGATCGCGGCCGGCTCGCTTCTATGGCCACAGGCGGTTGCGCACGCTGACGCACCGCCGCCCAAGAAACCAAGCGAGGAGAATGATCGTGAGAACCGCCGGCGGATTGTCCCGTGTTGCCATGATGCTCGCCCTGACGTGTGCCGTAATGGCTGGTCCGGTGACTGCGGCGCCCGCGCCGGCCGAGCCCGAGCGCCAGACCTCCTGGGGCCTCTATGTCGACAGCAAGGAAGTCTACGCCATGAAGCAGCAGCTCGGCGACAAGATGTTGCTCGTCGATGTGCGCGATCCGGTCGAGATCATGTTCACCGGCTTTGCCCCCGCCGTCGATGTCGTCGTCCCGTTCATGTCGCCTGACCGCAGCCAATGGAACGACAAGAAGTCGATCTTCCTGATGGTGAAGAACCCGGACTTCGAGCAGCGGATCGCCAAGGCGCTCACTGACCGCGGCCTGACCAAGGACACGCCGATTGCCATCATGTGCCGCTCGGGTGGTGAGCGCGGTGCGCCGTCAGCCAAGGAGTTGGACGGCAAGGGCTACGGCAAGGTTTACGTGGTCGTTGATGGCTTCGAGGGCGACCCCCTGAAGGACGGCGAGAAGAAGGGCTGGCGGCTGGTCAACGGCTGGAAGAATTCCGGTCTGCCGTGGAGCTATAAGCTCGACAAGGCGAAGGTCATGCCGGCGAACTGAGTGGCTCTTTTGTTTGCGCCTTCCGACACTCGTTCCGAGAGCCGGCCGGAAGGCGCGGCCTACCGAGAGGTGTGTCATAACTTCTGCGGGTTGGTATTACCCCCTCAAGCGCGACGGCTCGTCGGCTTCGAGATAGGCCTCTTCCACGTCCGTAAGGTCGACCTCGTCGAAGCCGGTGATCATTGGCTTCACATGCTCGACGAACGAATGCCCCGTCGTCAACAGGTAGACGTGCACGATGATGAACGTGGCAATCGCGAACGCCGTCAGAACGTGCAGGTTGGCGATGATCTCGATCAGGGTTCCCGCATAGGGCCGATGCGACCAGAAGTTATAAGTGAGATAGGCGAGACCCGTCAGCCAGATGGCCGGAAACAGGGCGAGCTTCAATGCCAGATAGGCTAGCGCCTGCAGCGGGTTGTGCTTCCTCCAGTAGGCCTTGCGGTAGGGGTGGTGCTCGCCGCGGAAAATGCCCCAGGCGTAGAAGCGGGCGACCCGCAGCAGGCCGTTGCTGGTCGGCAGGTAGTGCACCCAGGTGCCCGTCGTCAGATGCCAGAAGACGGCAAAGATCCACAGCACGATGAGGGCCAAGGCCGCCAGCGTATGCAGGTTGACGGAGGCTTCGAAGCTGCCCAACTCGTGCAGGCCGCGCAGGCGGAAGCCGGTGAACAGCAGCGCCATGATCAGCAGCATCTGGCTCCAGTGCCAGAAGCGCTCGAACAGCGGGTAGATCTTGACCTGACGCAGGCTCATTGGCCGTTCCCCCTGTAGCTCGAAAGCATGCGGATGAAGGCATGGGTGAGGACCCCCGTCACCGCGCCGAACAGCATCACGAGGCCGATGAGATCGACGAGCCGCCCAAATCCGCTGTCGACGCCGCCGGGCATGTAGAAGCCGGCGAGCTTGGCCATCCGCCCGTCTTTGGCGTGGCAACTCTCGCAGCCGAGCGCTTCCGACTTCGGGGCGACCATGTGCGTGATCGGCCAGTTGGAGACGGTACTGACGAAATCGACCTTGCCGGAGAAGGGCTTGCCCGCCTTCTCCATGCCGACGGCGACGGCCTTCTTGAAGTCGTAGTTGCCCCACAAGGCGGCGTCGTCCTCGCCCCACAGGTGCGTATAGACCAGCGTCTTGTTGACCGGGTCGAACGGCATCATCGTATGCATGCGCTTAAACGGCCAGATGCGCGCGCCGGGGTCGGTGGCCGAGCCCTCGATTGCGTTCATGTCGATGGGCAGTTTGCCGGGGTCGAACTTGGTGTCGACGGTGGTGTAGCGCATGGCGCCGTTGAACCAAGCGTACTCGGGCGCGAAGTCCTCGCGGTAGGTGAAGTTGCCCTTGATCGACTTGTAGGTTGCCCGGTGCTTGCCGTTGGCCTGGGTGTAGTTCTCCTCGTGGAAGCCGACGCCGTCCTTGGTGCGGCCGGCCGTCCGCCAATCCCAGTTGACCATGGTGGCGACGCCGCCGCGCGCGATCGTGGGAATGTGGCAGGTCTGGCAGGCCACCCGGTCGACGTGGTCGTTGAGCTTGAACCCCGTCAGCGAGGTTGCCGGATGCGGGCTGGTGCCGTGGCAGGACTCGCAGGTTGCCACGTCGCGCCGCTCGCCCGGCTTGCCGGTGCCCTCGGTATCCTTGGCGCGGACCTCGTAGCGGCTGCCGGCGACCTTGTGATTTTCGGAGACGTGGCAGGCGGTGCAGGCGAAGTTCAGCCCGTTGACGTCCATATGGACATCGAGCGCCTTCGGGGGCGTGACCAGCGAGCTATCCAGATCGCCGTGCTTGACGCCATCGCCGCCGCCGCCGTTGAAGTGGCAGGTGCCGCAGTTTTCGCGGCCCGGCAGATCGACGCTCTGGGCGACCTTGGCCAGATCGATCAGAGGCTTTCCTTCGAACATCACCGAGCAGGCGGAATTGCCGCGTGAATTCGGCGTCTTGTAGTAGGTGCGCGTGCGGTCGTGGCAGACGAGGCAGTCGATGTTGCGCTCGTCCTTGAAGTCGAAAGTGTCGTCCTTCCAGCCGTAACCCGCGTGACACTGGGCGCACATGCCCTCGTTGCCCTTCGAGTTCGTGCAGAAATTGTTGATCAGGTTCTTCTTGCCGAGATGCTGGCCGTCCTTGGTCGTGTAGTCCCAGGTCCAGTGTAGCGACTTCATGAAGTGCTGGCCGGCCTCGGTATGGCAGGTGAGGCAGGCCTTGGTCACATCCTCGCCGGACGTGAACGGCCCCTTCAGCGCCGGGAACTTGGAGTGATCGGCCGTGCCGCCGGGCTTGCCGGAATGCTTCTGGCCCGCAACGGCCTTGGGCGGACTGGCGGGCGCCGCCTCCTCCGCGCGCGCGCCGGCTTCTGGCATTATCATGGCAACGGCCATCGTCAGGCTGATTGCCCATGACGGCCATCTGCGCCCCATCGTCATGGGCGACCTCCCCCGGTCTTTTTTAACGGCTTCTTTTTTGTCAGTTCGTCATTTCATCAGTGCGTATGCGGCAGCGGTTCCGGCAGCGGCTCGTTGCGCGCGGCTGCCTCGGCGGCCCGGACAGGATCTTCCTCGCTGGTCTGCAGCACCTTGATCCCGCGTCGCGACATCTTGTCCAGGAAGCCTTGGCCGCAGCTGGCCGTGATTAGAACATCGACGCCATCGAGCGGATGCGGCTGGTCGACGGGGTGGGCGTGGATGCTCATTTCCTTGGGCACCGTAATCGGCGCAATCGGGGCGAGCCCATCGGTCCCGACGGCTTCGAACACGAGGAATTTGCGGGCCTTGCCAGCGTGCGCGGTGATGGTGCGCAGGTTCTGCGACGTGACGGCGATTTTCATGGCTGCTCCAGGTTGACAGCTTCGAATGGTGCGGAGGCGGGTGTGGAGGCGCTCGCGAGATCGCGCACCCACGTCTCGATGGCGGTATTGGCGACTGGCATCGGGGCTTCGAGGAACGACACGACGAAGCGGTCGGTTAGCTCGGCGACCCCGATGGAGCGGGGGCGGAATGCGAGGGCCTCGGGGCCGGGCAGCGCGATGCCGAAGCAGAACACGATGATCCAGGCGTCCAGGATCGCCTCGTCGATGACGCCGACGGGCAGGTGCCGCGTGTGGGCGTAGTGATCGAATACGCCGATGAAGCGGGCCACCTCGTCGGCATCGATGTGTGTTTTGAGACGCGCCACGATCTCGGCGACGCTCGCCAGGTCCGTCTCGTCCTTGCCGATCTCCAGAACGAAGACCGGCAGCGTCTCGACAATGATCCGCTGTCGCATGCCATGCTCTCCGATCCTCGAGGGGCCTGTCTGCGGACGCGATTACTCCGGCAGGCAGATCTGCTTGTTCCAGATGGCCGCCAGCGTGCGCAGCGAAAGCAACCCGATGACGAGGCTCGACAATACGGTGAGCCCCGTGGCCAGCTGCAGGAAGCCCTCGACGGCGGTCTTCTCGTGCATCACCCAGGCGGCGACCGTGACGGCCGCCAAGGGGAACGAGTAGGCCCACCACGATAGGAAAAAGCGCATGCTGATCAGCCGCGGAACCTGGGTCAGCAGGAACAAGGTCATGAACAGGGCGAAGTGGAACAGCACGCGCGCGAACGGATCGACGTCGCCAGTCAGCTTGACGTAGGCCAGAAAGCCGACGGCGGGCGGGGCGATCAGGATGAACAGCGTGGGAGCCAGCCGCTCCGGCAGGGGGTGGTGGAACAGCACGCGGTTCACGATGATCGCAAACAGCACGATCCAGAACACGATGCCGATCGAGAAGAAGAACCAGGAGATTTCGACGAAGCCGAGACCCACGCCGCTGACCGGCACCAGCACATTGCCGACGATGGGAATGAACCATCCCGGATTGAGATGGACCGTTTCGAAGTGCTCGCGGTTGAACCAGTAGTGCAGGACGGCGAGCGTGAAGGCCAAGTGGATCGGCACGCCGATGACGAACAGGGTCTCCGACCAGCCCAGCGAATAATGCTGGGCCACGATGCTGAGCAGGATCAGGCTGATCGAGACGGTCGGGAAGAAGTGCAGCTTCACCGGGTGGTTGAATTCGGCGATCACCGCATCGGGATAGCGCGCCACCTTGCCGAGATAGAAGAACGCGATGAGGGCAAAGGCACCGCCCGCGATCATGGCGAGGACGTCCGGCACGAGGGCCGGCAGGGCCAGTGGCGCCGCCGCCTTACGGGCGACGATGGCGAGACCCGCGAGCCCCATGACGCTGGAGAAGAAGGCGACCGGCAGATGCTCGAGCCGCTGATGTTGGCCGACGGGACTGTGTGAGACGGCGGCGCACATTGGGCGGGCTCCTGGGGACGGGTTCCTGGGGTCTGGGCCTCACTGGCAGGCCCGCACGCTACGCCGGGGGCCGAAAGCAAAGACACGACTTCCCAGTGCTCTTAGCCGCAGGAGGGCGCTCCGTTCATTGAGGAATCGCAACCGGGCCGGAACGGCCCGATCCCACGCCGCCTCTACCAGGCCACGAACAGGATGATCTCAGCCGTGCGCGGTGCTCCGGGTGCAGGCGGATTATCCAGGATCGCAATGTTGCTGGTCACACCGGTGGCGCTGAGACCCGGACCGATGACGCCGCGCAGCCAATTGGCCCGCAGGATCGGCAGGTCGGCGTTGCGGACCGGCGTCGAGATGCGATAGGGGCGCGGGCCAGGAGCATAGCGCCCGTCGAGCCCCCGCGCATAGACCTGGAGCGTGTCGATGCCCGGACGCTCCCCTCCGCCGAGCACAGGGCGGCCATCGGCACCCCCGCGCACGAATACGCGATGCGCCTTGGCCGTCTTGCCCAGCTGGCCAAGGAGGTCTGTGACCAGCTGACGGGCGCTCATCGCGACATCCTGGGCCGCGTCCTTGACCTCAAACTCCCGGTCGGGGAAGAGCAGGGGCTTGCCTCCACTCGCCTTGACGGCGATCCGATACCAGCGGCCCTTACTGCCGGTGACGAGCTCTGCCTCGTCGGGGATCGGCTCGGCGGTGTAGAAGTCCGTGTCGAGGCGCTTGTCCATCAGGATTTGCAACGGCTTGGGCGCCGGGCTGGTCGGGCGGGAGGGGGTGTCGATCGAACCCGTCTGATTGATCGGCGCGTTGCCCGTCGTCTTGCCCGGGTTCGTGCCGGTCGGGGTGCCGGTCGCATCGATTTGCGCTCTCAGCTTGTCGAGGTCCCGCTGCAGTTGAGCGGACTTGGTTCGCGCCTCTTCGGCCCGAACTTTGGCGCGCTCGTGCTCGCGCTTCTCCTCCGCGAGGAGCGCGCGTGCGACTTCGAGGTCGCTGACGGCCTTCGGATTGCCAGGGCAGGTCACCGCGACCGGCGCGGGCTTTTGTGCGCCCCCTCGCTCGATCGCCCTGGCAATCAAGGCCCTGGCCTTTGTCAGCTCTTCCCCTGTCGTCGCCAGCTCCGCCTTGGCCTGGTCGCGCTCTTCGATCAGCCTCACATTCTCCGCCTTCAGCCGAGCCGGCTCTCGGATCGCCTGCGCGAGTTCCGCGTTGGCCTCGTGCAACAGCTTCGTCCGCTGGGCGAGTTGGGCCTGCAGGTCCCGGGTCCGCTCGATCGGTACGGCTTGCTGCTCAGCGCCCGCGACGGGAGGGCGTGGGAGCGGCTGAGGCGCGCCCCAGTCGCTCAGCAGTTTGACCGTCCGGCGCAGCTGCGTGATTTCCTCCTGTTGGCGCCCGATCGCGTTGTCCTGCTCCGCCGTCAGGTCCGACAGGCGCTG